>CATYHY010000066.1 GCA_958407085.1 uncultured Collinsella sp.
CGCGCTCCACGAGCATCTCGTAAAAGCGCTGGTGATCGATGTCGACGCCATCCATGTACACATCGGTACCAAAGGTAACGGACAGCGGCAGAACACGCAAAGCGGGGTGCTCAGCCGGCGACATATCGCTTGCGGAATCGGTAATAATACGAATGGACATAACAAATCCTTTCTTGCGCGGAGCTCGCGCGGGGAATTTTGACAGCAATGCCCCGGCACGGTATACGCGCTCAAACGGGACTATGCAGTTGTTAATGGGAAGCAAATGCCTTGGCGGCCTTAGATCTCGCGCAGGGTGTCGAGAATCGTACGCAGCGATGCATACATCTGCTCGCGCTGCTCCACACCCATAGCCTTACCGGTGGTATCGAGCACCTCGCGAATGATGCGGTCCGCCTCGCTCATGCTCTCGCCGCCCAGAGCGGTCAGGCGAACCGGAGCACGATACTTAACGGCGGCATCGCCCGAATCATCGACTTCGACGTAGCCGCCCTCCTCCAGATGCGCGAGCGTACGCGAGACGGCGGCGCGGGTCACGCCTGCCATGCGAGCCAGGTCGGCACCAGTCAGGCCGTCCTTGCTGCGCTCAAGATAGTACAGGCACATAACGTCGGAGCCCTTGAGGCCCAGCCTTGCGCCCTCAGACGTCTTAATGCGCTGGATCTCCTTGTAGAGACCGCTGATCAGTCCGACAAAGTCCTCGAAACGTGTCTCGTCGCTCTGCTGCATGGGAGACGACCGCCTTTCGCTTGCATAATGCTAACGGGTAAACATCTTAGTCGCATAAGGCGACACCCGTACCCAAATACCCCATTTGTTAACCCATCAACATAAAAACCACCACAAAGGGGACAGGCACCTTTGTGGTGGTTTGGGGCATCAATAGGTTCTAGGCGCCGCTACAGCTCCACGCAAGGATTGTCGCGGGTCACAAGCGTCTTAATGACAACCGTCGCTCCCAGATAGCGCTCAAGCAGCTCGGCTAAGCGATCGATCGCAGCCTGGCAATCCCCCATCCGCTCGGGCTCCACGCACTCAATCGCTAGGAACGCATCGGCCGAATCATCGGACAGCGCCGTGCGAACGCCGTCGCGCCAGTTCCAGCAGCGGCACACAGCGCCCGCATCATCGATGTAGGCGAGCTCGCCGGGCAGCGTCGGATCGTCCGTCTCCTCGCCAAGCGGCAAGAACGCATCGCCACCGTCGGTCACCTTCAGGCGAAGGTCCCCCTCGATCGCATGCAGATCCTCGCCTCCCACGGGCAGCGCGTAGGTCAGCGACACCGTGTTGTAAATATCCACCGCGGGCGTAATGTGGCCCACCGGCTTGCCTTTGAGCACGCGTTTGAGCAAGTTCTCGATCGAGCAGCGCGCGCCTTTCTTGGTCTTGAACAGACGATAGGCCTCGCGCCATGCCCTGACCGGTGCGTTCTCGCTGATAGTGTCGCTGGTCAGATGACGCTCCGCATCGATATTGGCGCGGTCGAGCAACGCCGCAATCGCATCCACGTCCTCTTGAGGAATCTGAGCCGTGGGCTTCATGCCCTCCACGACCACAACACCGACCGCTGCCTGCGGAAACAGCTCCCAGAATGAATCCTCGGCAATAAAGCTCTTCATACGCTCTCCCTTCATTGTGCGCGCCCGAGTGAGGGCGCCTAAACAAAAAGCGCCCTTACAACGGCCACCTTCAAAGTCCTACGGTGCCGTCACAAGAACGCTTGCGCTGTCCCCATCCGGAGAAGGGAACGATATGTCAGGCGTATTGTAACCCGAGTCATCCACACGAGCAAAACCACCACAAAGGTGCCTGTCCCCTTTGTGGTGGATATGGACTCACGGCGAAGCTAGTGGCGGAGTCCCAGCAGGCCGCGGCCGTGATGACGGGCCTCGGCGGACACCTGGGCGTGCGGGCCGGCGGCTTTGACGGACTCGGGCAGGTGCGAGTACTTCTTCTCGAAGTTCTCCTCGAACATCACGGCCAAGTTGTGCGCGGCCTCGTCGTAGCGAGCGGTGCTCTGCCAATACTGGCGCGGCACCAGGATGCCGTCGGGTACGCCGTGGCACGTGGTGGGAATGTCGACGTTAAAGATGTCGTCGTGCACGAACTCGCTGTCCTCGATGGTACCGTCGAGGGCGCGGGCCACCAGGGCGCGCGTGTAGGCAAGCTCGATGCGATGACCCACGCCGTAGCCGCCGCCGATCCAGCCGGTGTTGACCAGGTACACACGCGTGCGGCCGTCGGCGATGCGCTCACCGAGCATCTTGGCATAGACCATGGGGTCGAGCGGCATAAACGGCTCGCCAAACAGCGAAGAGAACGTGGGCGTGGGCTCGGTGACGCCGACCTCGGTGCCGGGGATCTTGGCCGTAAAGCCCGTCACAAAGTGATACATGGCGGCGTCGGCCGTCAGGCGCGAGATGGGCGGCAGCACGCCAAAGGCATCGCAGGTCAGGAAGAGCACGACGCTTGGAGTGGTGCCCATGCCCTTGGTCCACGCGTTGGGAATGTGCTCCACAGGGTATGCCACGCGCGTGTTGTGCGTGATCGAGATGTCGTCGTAGTTGGGCTTGCGGTTCTCGTCGAGCACCACGTTTTCGCAGATCGCGCCAAAGCGGACAGCGTTGAAGATCTCGGGCTCGTGGAACGCGTCCAGGCCCTCGCATTTGGCGTAGCAGCCACCTTCGATGTTGAAGATGCCCATGTCGGACCAACCGTGCTCGTCGTCGCCGATCAGCAGCCGCGTGGGGTTGGCCGAAAGCGTGGTCTTGCCCGTGCCCGAAAGGCCAAAGAACACGGCGGTCTCGTGCGTGACGGGATCCATGCTGGCCGAGCAGTGCATGGGTAGCACGTCGTCCTCGACGGGCAGCAGGTAATTCATGACGCTGAAGATGGACTTTTTGATTTCGCCGGAGTAACCGGTGCCGGCAACCAAAATCACGCGCTCCTGGAAGTTGATGACCACGGCGGCGCTGGAGTTGAGGCCCTTAATGGCGGGATCGCACTGGTAGCCGGGAGCGGCGAGCACGCAGAAGTCCGGCTCGCCGGTGCGTGCGATTTCACGGGCAAGCGGGCGGGCGAGCATCTGCTTAATAAAGAGCGCTTGGCTGGCACGCTCGCAGGCGACAAGCAGGCGACGCGTATGGTTGCGATCGGCACCGGCCATACCGCGAGTGACGAACACATCGCGCTCGTTGAGGTAGTTGACGATACCGGCCTTGATGGCCTCGTAGCTCTCGGCAGAAAGCGGGCGGTTGACGGCACCCCAGGCAATCTTGTCGTGAACATCGGGGGTGTCAACGATAAAGCGGTCATTGGGGGAACGACCAGTGCGCTCCCCCGTCTCGATCACCAGCGCGCCGTTGGATGCCATGCGGCCTTCTTCGCGGCGGATGGCGTGCTCGACGAGCTCCGCGGCGGATAGATCGACCAGCAGACGGGGCTGATTCTCGGCGGGATCTTCGACCAGCGCAATACCAAAGTTGGACAGAACTTCTGCAGGGGTAACACCAGGCATGGGGCCTCCTTTAAAAGCGCGACACGTGGACGCGGCGCGCACTTTACTCACGTAAAGCCCGTTGTACCCGATATGCAAAAACGTTTTTGCGGCAACGGCGAAGCGCCCGCCCAACGGTCAAAAATCGCAGGCAAGCGGCCTAGTCGTTAGGGACGCTTTTAAACGACTAGTCATTGGGGACACTCTTGAACAGACAACATTCAAGGAGTGTCCCCGGATGCCGGCACTTAGGGACGTTCCCAAAGTGCCGGCACATAAGGAACGTCCCTAAGTGCCGACTACAGCGGCAGGCCTTGGCCGAGCATGGCTATGGCGCTCATCAGGACCAGCATGCCGGCGGCGTAGGGCAGGACGGCGCCCAGGAGTTCGGCATCCTTACCGCGCACGAGCACGGCGGCAAGACCAATGGCGAGGGTCTGCGGCGAGATCATCTTACCGGCGGCGACGCCCAGGGCGTTCAACGCGACCATCCAGTAGTCGCTCACACCCAGCGCAGTGGCAGCCTGGCTCTGAATGGGGCCAAACAGCATGCCCGAGGACGTGCCCGAGCCGGTCACAAACGCACCGACTGCGCCGATCCACGGAGCCAGAATCGGGTACAGCCCACCGGCGACGGCGATGCAGAACGCGCTGATCGAAGAGATCATGCCCGCATAGCCCATCACCTTGGCACAGCCCAGCACCGAAAGCATCGTGATCACCGTCGGCATCATCTGCTTCACAGTCGCGGCCAGCACCTCGCCCATCATGCGTGGCGAAGCACCCTGAATGGCACCGCCGGCAAACGCCGCCAGGAAAATCCAGACGCCCGGCGTGTTGATCCACGAAAACGTAAGCGTACCGGGATTCTCACCGCAATACACCTGCACGTGGCTCGCAAACGGCGCGAGCGCGGCATGTACAGCGGGCACCAGGTTAGACGTGCCCAGCAGCAACACAAAGATCAGGATGAAGCACGACCAGGCCGAAAGCGCCGACTTAACGGTGAGCTTCTCCCCCGCCTCGATATTCATGTGAAAGCGTGCGTCCAGACGCCCCGACTTCTCGGCACGCATGGCAAGCGCAGCTGTCAGCGCGAGCGAAACGATGGATCCTACGACCACGGCCAGCTCGGGGCCCACAAACATGGCAACGACCAGAGCCGCGCCGACAAACGACACGCCGGAGAGCAACGCCACGCCGGCAACACCGTGCA
Organism: uncultured Collinsella sp.; assembly: GCA_958407085.1. Classification (GTDB taxonomy): domain Bacteria; phylum Actinomycetota; class Coriobacteriia; order Coriobacteriales; family Coriobacteriaceae; genus Collinsella. Next base: position 4,713 of record CATYHY010000066.1, read on the forward strand.
GACGCTCGCCCACACTCGCGGCATTGCCCTGGTCATCGGCAACACGGCCCGCAACCAGCACAATAAATAGCGGCATCACCACAAAGAACGGCGCGAGCTGCACCAGCTGAACGGTCGCTAGGTGAAGGGAATCCAAACCCACCAGGTCGGCAACGGACACCGTGGGGATGCCGATGGAGCCGTAGGGCGTGGGCACGCCGTTGGCCAGCAGGCAGATGAGCACGGCAGGCACGGCCTCAAAGCCCAGGCCCGCGAGCATGCCGGCGGGAATGGCGACAGCGGTACCGAAGCCGGCCATGCCCTCCATAAAGCCACCGAAGCACCAAGCCACGAGCAGCGCCAGCAGACGGCGGTCGCTGCTGATGGAGGTGATCATGCTGCCGATCACGTCCATGGCGCCCGTACGAACGCACAGGTTATACGTGAACACCGCGGCGATGATCACCAGGACGATGGGCCACAGAGCCATCAAAAAACCTTCGAGCGAGGCGGTCGCGATCTGCGCTGCCGGCAGGTGCCACCATGCGAAGGCAAGCAAGCACGAAAGGACAAACGATCCGATAGCGGCCTTCCAAGCTGGCCATTTAAAGCACAGCAGCATCACGACCAGCCAAATAATCGGCACAAGAGCCAGTAAGAATGCGGCGACGTCCATAGGTAGAAGCTCCTTGGTACCGCGTGGGCGGCATCGGGGGTGTCACAAAACTTCAACAGGATACCGCACGTTTACCGACAAATTACAGCCGCCCGCCGAAATTATTGAACAATCCGTTCAAAAACACGAGCGAACACCGTCGCGTCTATACTAAAGCGCAGCAATAGAAAGGACTCCGCTTTGAGTATCACGCCCCTCGATAGCATTCGCCGCGCCATCGCCCGCCGCAACGGCACCTCCAACCCCGCTGCATCGAAGGACGGCGCCGCGAAGGCCCAGGGCGGCCGCATCGAGAACGGCCTCTTCCCTGCCTCGCACACTGCCGAGGAACTCGCACGCATCCAAGAGCTGAGTCAGCGCAACGCCGGCGGGCCCGATAGCAGCCAAGCCACACGTCGCCGGCGCGAACGCGATCGGGAGCCCGGCCCCGTCCGCCGCATGGTCAACGCTTGGTGGAACCGTCTGCTCGGCGCCGTCTACGGCGGCGGGTTCTCCATGCAGGAAGCGGAATACGAGGAGCACGCCACCCGCCGCGATTACCTTTGGAACGCTCTCGGCACCGCCGTGTGGGGCTTGGCGTTTCCGCTGCTCACCATCGTGTCTACGCAGCTCGTGGGCGCCGAGGACGCCGGCAAATTCTCCATCGCCTTTGTTACCGGCACGCTCATCATGATCGCGTGCAACTACGGCGTGCGCAACTTTCAGGTCTCGGACATCGACGAAAAAACCTCCTTCGCCTCCTACCAGCTCAACCGTTGGCTTTGCGGAGCGCTCGCACTAGGCTGCGGCCTCACGTACAGCAGCGCACGCGGCTACGATGCGCAGATGGCCACGATCGGCCTGGGCGTCTACCTCTATAAGGTGATCGACGGCATCGCCGACGTGTACGAGGGCCGCCTGCAGCAGGCCGACAAGCTCTATTTGGCCGGCATGAGCCAAACGCTGCGTTCCGCCGGCGTCATCGCGGTCTTTAGCGTGGCACTGTTCCTCACGCGCAGCATGCCCATCGCGGCCATGGCCATGGGCATCGCCGCGATTGCCTCGCTCGTGCTGGTCACCGCCCCGCTCGCCCTGCTCGAAACCGAAAAATCACGCCGCATGAGTCTGCGCGAGGCTGGCCACCTGTTTATCCAGTGCGCCCCGCTCTTTGGCGCGATGTTCCTGTTCAACCTTATCGAGAGCATGCCCAAGTTTGTGATGGAAGGCACGCTGGCCTACAAATACCAGCTGTACTTTAATGCCCTGTTCTTTCCGGCGCAGGGAATTTTGTTGAGCATTGGATTTATCTATAAACCGCAGCTCCTGCGTCTGTCGAGCATTTGGGCGAATCCGCGCAAGCGTCGCCGCTTTGACCTGATTATTGTTGCCGTTATGGCGCTGATCGTGGTCATCACCGGCGTGTGCGCCGCATTTATGGCAGGTCCCGGTATTCCCCTCATGAGCTTTATGTACGGTCTCAGCTTTGAACGCTACCGTACGCTGGCGCTGCTGATGGTCGTCGCCGGCGGCGTCACCGCGGCCATCGACTTTATCTACGCCATCATCACGGTGCTGCGCCACGCTGGAGACGTCACCAAGATCTACCTGATCTGCTTTGCCGTGAGCGTGGTGCTCCCGGTGATTCTGATCAATCTGCTCGGCCTGATGGGCGCCGTCGTGAGCTACCTAGCCATCATGGCCCTACTGCTGGTACTGTTGATTATCGAGTACGCCCACATCCGCCAACGCATAGAGAGGGACCGGAATCCGTACGGCGCCTAATTGCGGCGATGGGAGAAGCTAATTTGCGGTGGAATCACCCCGGCTGGAGTCTCGTTGCGGACACGCAAAACTAAGTGAGTAGATTTTTACCGAATCCCCGACCACACCGACAGAGCACTAGTCTGTGACCTGCACTGATAATTGTTCTCGGGGGAAGCGGGCACTGCGGGGCGCGGCAACGG
>CATYHY010000067.1 GCA_958407085.1 uncultured Collinsella sp.
GCCAGCCCCTGGCCCCGACCCGCGAGGGCTACACCTTCGCCGGCTGGACCTACGATGCTGCCGGTACCGACCCGGTCGACTTCAGCAAGCCCGTCCAGGGCGGCGGCGACCACGTGACGTTCTACGCCCAGTGGACCAAGGATAAAGGCGCTGACGAGAACGTCAAGGACGTCCTCTACTTCGCCAACGGCGGCACGTTCTTCGACGGCAACGAGACGCTCCAGGGCGTTACCGACGGCGACGGCGTCGCCCGCCAGCCCCTGGCCCCGACCCGCGAGGGCTACACCTTCGCCGGCTGGACCTACGATGCTGCCGGTACCGACCCGGTCGACTTCAGCAAGCCCGTCCAGGGCGGCGGCGACCACGTGACGTTCTACGCCCAGTGGACCAAGAACGAGACGCCTGCTGTCCAGACCCACAAGGTCAATTTCTATGTTGATGGTTCCACCACCACTGTTGAGGTTGAGGACGGCAAGACTGTTGCTCAGCCCGGCGATCCTTCCGTTGATGGCTTCAACTTTGTCGGCTGGTCTTCTTCCAAGGAGTCCTTCAAGAAGTTTGACTTCTCTACTCCTATCACCGAGGACACCACTGTCTACGCCTTCTTCACCGCTAAGACCCCCAAGTCCGATTCTTTGAAGAAGGATGATGGTAAGAAGCAGGTTGCTGCTGACAAGAAGGACGAGGCCAAGAAGGACGCCGCTGCCCTTCCTACCACTGGTGACCCGACCTTTGTTGTGACCTCCGCTGCTGCCCTTACCGGCGCCGTGGCTGTTGCTGTGGGCATGTACATGACCAAGCGTCGCGAGCACTAATCACTTCTAGTGTTTACCTCCGGGCTTATTTAGCCCAAACCTGATAGCCGCGTGGGGACCCGACCCCCACGCGGCTTTTATGTTTTAGTTATCTTGCGTGAGTATTGTCGGCCCCTGCATTCGATTTTAGATGCCCACGTCATATAAAAGAGCGCCGCTGCGATGTGTGCAGCGGCGCTCTTTTGCGTTGATTCTTGTTGGGCGAGCTCGGCCCTAGGCCAGCGCGCGTACGTTCGAAGAGATCTTCAGCACCAAAAACTCGGTCGAGGAGCCCAGCTTGAGCAGGTCGCCGTCGTGGATAGGAATCTGCTTGTCCTCGTCACCGGCGGTGCGCAGCGAGCGTGGTTTTTCGATAACGGTGGTCGCGCCGCTGCGTGTCACCAGCACCGTTCCATTGGTGGAGCGAAGGCCGCTTGCGAGCCATGTGCCGTTAGAAAACGCTACACGCAGGTGCCGGCGGGATACATCGGGTCCTACGTTGGTGATGGCGTTTCGGTCGCGTGCGAACGAGCCTAAAACCGTGCCCTCGGGATCGAGGCTCAAGGGATAGATTGGCGGTAAGGCCGAGCCGTCTTTTGCAAGCCTGAGCAGCCCCAGTTTTGCAGGAGGCTCGTTGACCTTGTGGTTGGTATCCTGCGCCTGGACGACCTCGGTGGTCTCGAGCGTGCCAAAGGTCTGGGCTAGCTGTGTGATGGCAAAGTCTTTGACTTCGGAGGCGGCGGCATTGGGATCGGCCAGGCATCCACAGACCGTTAGCGCAAGGAGTTCCAAAAGGCGCCGGTCGCTTTGCTTGAGGCCCGGCATGACGGCGATGCGGTCAAAGATATTGCGCAGGATGGAACCATCGAGCTCCCAGTGTTCGAGCGACGTTGCCATGCGCTCGAGGGCATGCGCCGTAATGGCTTGCTGGCGAGCGTTGGCGGCCGCTGGACTGCTGCCGCCGCCGATTTTTACAGCGGCGGCAAAGTTCTGGACGCTCTGCGAAAAATCGGCAAACATCTCGGGGTCGATCTTGTCGGTACCCGGAACGACGTGCACCACGCGTCGCGATAGGAACGTCTTTTCGGTAATGCGAAACCTTGGGGCCGGTCTGGAGCCCATCGGCTTGTCAGAAATCAAGATGCGCGCCGCTTCGCGATTATTGATCTGCAGGTCGCACTTAAGGAAATCAAAGAGCACCTCGGAAGGTGTTTCCGCACGCATGATGCAAGGCTCCTTTCTGGTATCCGGGGAAGGTGTTAGATGCAAAAGCCGGGCAGGACGTAGGTCATTTGGTCCGGTTTGTTTCCGGGCGTTGCCCAGCTAAATACGTCGCCGTCTTTTCCAACGCAGTTAAAGTACGTCGAGTCGGCGCCTTCGCTGCAGTCGGCGCTGGGGGTGCGCTCCCAGTAGCAGATCTTTTTGCCAGCGACGGTGCGGACCATGGCATCGTTGGTGGTCAGACCGCTCACACTCTGCTCGCGATAGAGTTGGTATTGATCGCCTTCTCCGCTGTAGAGGTCAGAAAGGTACTCGCAGCCTTCTGCGAACGTTTCGGGCGCTTGGTAGCCGCACAGTTCGCTCATGAACGGCAGCCAGAGCATGTCGTCGGTGGCGGTGATACTGGAGGCGTCTTTGGTGACGCCGGTGTTGTTGGTAAGCTTTCGCACCGAGCGGATCTGATTACGGAGATCGTCGGGCAGCGTAGCCATGCCCCTGTCCGCCAACCATTCGCGAAGCGACGATTGCTCCCAACCGCCCGTCGCGGCGCTGTCATTTACGGCGCGCATGGCGATGGGGGTACGGAACATAAAGGTGATGCCCGCGGGGAGGCCGTCATCGGTGAACGTGTCTGCCTTAAAGCCCACGATCTGGACTTGTGCCTTGGTCACCCCGTCGGAAAGCCTGACGGTCTTGGTGTTCTCGTTTTCGAGCGACTGCTTGCTGTTTACCAGGTGGTAGGTTTCGGCAATCTCGAGCGCCTTTTTGTTGGAAGACGCCTCTTGGATTTTGCGGGAGATCAGGGCGAGTTCTTCCCAGGTGTAATCGTTGAGCGATGGCTTGATACCGTGCGCCAGGTCGATAAGCCCCCAGCACCCCGTGGCAAGGGCAGAAGCTGCGATGCCGGCAACGCAGACGCCGCCGAGCGCGAGCGCAGCGCGACGCGAGATGAGCGGGTGGCGCGTCTGAGCCTTGTCGGAGCCGGAAGGCTTCGGTTGTTGGCTAAAATCGACAGGTGCGGGCAGCGGCGTGCGCGGCTCAAAATCGATGTCTTTAATCCAGGCATCGAGCTTGCCGACAATCGTAGACAGCGGCGCGCGCTGGGACTGCTCGTTATGGATGCCGCTCATGATGACATCGACAAGCTTTTGGTCGCCGGGCAAACGCGCCTCAAGTGGCTCGGGCTCGTGCTCGATCTTGTACAGGTAGGGTGACTGGTCCATATGCTCGTTTAGGCGATATGGCGTGTGACCGGCATAGAGCGTGTAGAGCACGCTGCAGAGCTCATATGTATCGATGCTGGGCGACGTGCGAAGCGGCGCCAGCTCGGGGATGTCGTTGGAGAGCATCTCGGGCGGGGCGAACTCAGGGGTGCCGTTGCGCCAGATGCCGGTGGACATGGTAAACGAAGGGTCCGAGCGCTTGATGCTGGAGCTGCCCAAATCGACCAGGCAAAGGTCGAAGCTGCAGTGCGCAATTTGCTGGGCAAGGGGCCGGCGCGTCGTGCGAATGATGATATTGCGCAGCGAGATGTCGCGGTGCGCAAACGGCGCATCGAGCTTTTGGGCGCCCAGGAGAATCTCTCCCAGGCGTTTTCCGATGGCGGTGACGGTGTTGGCGGGAATGTGGCCGCCATCGGCGGGGTCGGTTAGCTCTGCCACGGCATCGCGAAGGGGCAGGCCCTCGATCCACTCCATAAGGATGGCCGGCGTGCTGCCGGTGTAGCCGTAGCCATAGGTTTTGGCAAAACCGCTCAACAGGGAGACGGCCGCAAGATTGCGATATTCCTCGGTGAGCGTCTTGATGCCCGAAGGGGTGACGGCGGGGCCGTTTTCTTCGCGGCTATCGAGAGGCCACAGCGTTTTGAGTGCAAAGGTCTCGCCCTCGGTGTTGGCGACCTTGCGAAGATGGTGGGAACCTCCGTCGACTGCCCCGCAATCCAGCAGGGTGGTAAAGCGGCGAATGGTATCGGGGTCTTCGGAGGTCGCAAACATTGCGTTTGGTTCAAAGGGGGACAACGCGACGATACTCATGTCCGTGTCATACGTCACGGGGCGATCCTTTCGAAAAGAAAATGCATAACGGTGATGTTAGTGAAAAGGTAGCGCAACCGTTGACTTAATTGAAAAGGTGCCGTTATTTGCATGGGTTGATGCAAATAACGGCACCTTGTGCGTCGATAATGTGTGCGCGGGCTAGTCGGTGATGCGGATGACCAAGAAGCGCGTCGTGGCACCCAAGCAGAGCATATCTCCGTTGTGAATCTCGACGGGGGTGTTGGCAAAGTTGGCGGGGCGGTCACGGCGGGCCGGCTCGATAGGCTGGCGGCAGCCGTCGACGCCCGAGATCAAAAACGATCCGTTGGTGGAGTCGAGGCCCTGCGCAAACCAACGCCCATCTTGCAGCCAAACGCGCAGGTGCTGGCGCGAGACATCGGAATCGACGTCAGTGATGGCGTTTTCGTCGCCCGTCAGCGATCCGATAATGCTGCCCGCCGGATCCATGGATAGGGGGCGCAGCGGCGGACGTGCCGAGTTGCCCACAACGCGCAACAGGCCCAGGCGAACGTCTCCTGTGGGGCGCGCGGTTGTCGAGAAAAATGAGGTGACGGTCGTCTCGACCGTGCCAAGCGTCGAGAGCATCTGGTCGGACACAAAGGACTCGGTGTACTCGATGGCGCGGGCGGGGTCGCCAAGGCAGCCGGTAACGATAAAAAAGATCAGATGGATGTAGAGGCGATCTTTAATGTCACTATCGTCAGTGGTCTCGATGCGCTCGACGCCGTTTCTAAAGAGCATGCCGTCGACGCCACAATTGGTAAGGGCATCCTGCATGTCTGGGACGCACGACTCCATATAGCGTTTAGCGACCTTGCTCAGCGATTGGGGGTCGGAGCCTCGGTTTTACATGATGAGGTTGAGTATCTGGCGCGCACTTTGTTCAAAGGGCGCAAACAGCGGCTCGGAAAGGTCACCGGGTTTGGCGTGAACGATTTCGCGCGAGATAAACGACGGGACCGTCAAGCGTTCGGAGATGAGGCGTCCACCGTAACGGGCGTTGCCGGCCATTAGAATTTGCGCGGCGTTACCGTTGTTGATGCGACCGAGTGACTTAAGCCCGGCGTACAGTGCACAAGATGGAGTGTCAGCCATTTGTTTTTACCCCCCCCCTTCACTCAAAAACAGCATTGGATACGTCAATATCATCAATTATAGGCGCTTTGCAGCTCGAAATGCTCGCTAGGGGGCGCGGACGGTGCGAATCAGCGTTGAAAGGTACGTTGAAAGGTAACAAAGTACAGAGTGTATGGCGGGTTAATAAGCTGGTAAAACGTATTGGCGCGACCGTTGTGGGCAACATTTGGCATGATGTCGCTTTGGCTTTTGGTCACGGGGCCGTGCGGTACCATAAACGTCAATGATTTTTGACGAACGACCCGCCGAGCTTGCCTCGGCGGGCTTTTGGCGTTGCAATGCCGGAGGAACAGCATGCTCATTCACCGTATAGCCGCGCAGCTCTACACTGCCGAGGCGCTGCAGACCGTCGAGGCCGGGCTCGATTCTGGCGAGGACGTGACGCTGGCCGTGTCTCAGTCGGGTCGAACGCTTATGGCCGCCGCCCAGTTTGCGCGCCGCCCGCGCCCTACGGTCTACATCGTGAGTGGCGAGGATGCAGCCGATCGCGCCGCGCGTAGCCTTGCCGCCTATGTGGGCCTGGCGCACGTGTGCCGCTTTCCCGAGCGCAAGGACTATCCTTGGCGCGAGCAGGCGCCCGACGACGCCGTGGTGGCCCAGCGCTGCGAGGCGCTCGGGCGCATCGTGCGCGGGGACAACTGCATCATGGTCGCCTCGGCCCGCGCGCTGCTGCGCTGCGTGCCGCCGGTCGAGAGCCGCTACTGGGAGTCCACTACTTTTGCGGTGGGCGAGGAGATTCCCTTTGACGAGGTGCCGCAGCGTCTGGTGGGCATGGGCTACACCAATGCCGGCGCCGCCGACGCGCCCGGCCTGTTCCGTGTGCACGGCGACACCGTCGAGGTGTTTCCCGCGCAGGAAAAGGCGCCCGTGCGCATTGAGTTCTTTGGCGACGAGATCGACCGCATCCGCCGCATGGTGAGCTCCACGGGCCAGACCATCGGCAACGAGGACAGCATCGAGATCTTCCCCTGTCGCGAGCTCGCACTCACCGACGACGCCGTCCACAACATGCATGTGGCGCTCTACCGCGCCAGCCAGGACGACAGCAAGTTGGCGGCGCTGCTCGAGATGGTGGATGCGCGCATCGTCACGCCTGAGCTCGACCGCTTTTTGCCGGTGATGTACGGCCAGACCGTGAGCCCGCTGTCGCATGTGAGCGGCAAGGCGCTCGTGGTACTGTCCGAGCCGCGCTCGCTGTTCGACGATTGCCTGCGCGCCTACGAGGATATCGAGGCACGTGCCGGCGAGGCGGGAGTCGACCGTCTGGACGGCCTGTACGTGCGTGCCCAGCAACTCGACTTTGGTTCCCAGCAACGCCTGAACTATGTGAGCCTCATCCGTGCCGGCGGTGCGGTGACGGCCGAGCTCAAGATTGAGCAGCCTGCCATCGCAGGCTCGGACAACCGTTTTATGACGCGCATCCAGGAGGTCGTGGGCAAGCGCTATGCCTGCGTGTTTGCCATCCCCGACCGCGGTGCGCGCGAGTCGATGGAGCTCACCTTTGGCGACGAGGGCATTACCTTTGAGGAATCGCTGACCGCGGCGCCCGAAAATACCGGCGCTATCGGCGACCGCGTGCGCGTGGCAGCGGCGGATTCTGCCGACCGTGCCGCACGCCAGGAGGCCCATGCTTCCATTCGCGAGCGTCGCGCCGACGCGCTTAACGCCCGCTCGCTCGAGGCGGGCGCCGCGCAGGCTGCCGCCGGCGCCGCCGTGCCCACCATCTCGCGCGGGCGCGTGACCTTTGTGGACGCTGCCCTGCCGCAGGGCGTGGTGGTGCCCGACGCCAATTTGGCCGTGTTCTCGATCGCCGACCTCAACGCCCGCATGGATGCCAACCGCGCGCGCAGCCGCCGCAAGGTTGACATTACGCAGATCACCTTCCCGTTTAAGCCGGGCGACTACGTGGTGCACGCTACCCACGGCATCGCGCTCTTTAGCGAGATCGCGCGCCAGGAAGTGGGCGGCAAGGAACGCGACTACTTTTTGCTGGAATACGCCGATGGCGACAAGCTCTACGTGCCGCTGGAGCAGGTTGACCGCATTACGCGCTACGTTG
>CATYHY010000068.1 GCA_958407085.1 uncultured Collinsella sp.
GGCCGCGCGCGATGGCGGAGAGCGGCGCGATGCCAAAGCTCATGAGCCACGTGGCGAGCGGGTCGGACAGACTCGTCGAGGCGACGGCGGACGAGGCGAAGCCCACGAGCGTGATGGCGACCTGGATGGTGGCGAGCAGCTGGTCGGAGTCGGCAGCCAGCTTAATGGCACGCTCGGCGCGTTTGTCGCCTTCCTCGGCCTCGTGCTCCAGCACGGCGCGCTTGGCCGTGGTGAGCGCCATCTCGGACATAGAGAAGTAGCCGTTGATGAGGGTCAAAACGAGGGTGGTGATAAGGGAGATGGTTATGTCCATCGGGAGTTTCTCGAACCTCCAAGATTCGGGACGTTAGGTTAAAACGTTGATGACAGATACAGCAATTGCACTGGCGCCCAAACGAGGACGCGGACGCGCAGGCGTGGTCGCTAGATTACGAAGAGGATCACCGCCATGAACTGGAAGATGCTGCCGGCGAGCACCCACAGGTGGAACACGCTGTGCAGATAGCGCACGTTTTTGGCGATATAGAACGGCACGCCCGCGGTGTAGCACACGCCGCCGACGGCGAGCAGGGCAAGTGCCACGGGGTTGAGCAGCGCCACAAGTTCGGGCAGCTTAAAGACAACGAGCCAGCCCATCAGCAGGTAGACCAGGCCGCTTACCCAGTGCGGTTGACGCTCGCGTAGGAAGCACTCGAGGGCGATGCCGATAATGGCGATGGCCCATACGGCAAAGAACAGCACGGCGCCGCCGTCATTTGCGAGCGTGATGAGGCAAAACGGCGTATAGCTGCCGGCTATGAGCAGGTAGATGCAGCTGTGGTCGATGATGCGAAACACGCGCTTGGCGCGCGCGGGCTGAATCGCGTGGTAGAGCGTGGAGGCTAGGTATTCGAGGATAATGCTGACGCCATAGACAATTGCCGCGGCCATGTGGGCCGGGCCTCCACCGCGCAGGGCGGCGAATACGATCAGGAGCACCAGGCCCGCGATACCCAGCAGGCAGCCGACACCATGGGTGACGGAGTTCATGATCTCCTCGCCCACCGTGTAGTGTGGAACGGCCGCGGTCTTGGGTCGCGGCTTAGAACTGTCGCTCGAATCGGACATGCCGGTTACATCCTCCAACGTAAAGAGTTCTCAACACTATATCAAAGCGTCTAGGTACGTGCGAAATTTGCACCATACGTGACCCTTTGTTTACCCATTCTTTGCCTGTTGACGCATCAACGGCGAACGTCCATAATGCGCTTGCATTAAATGTTGATGTATTAACATCTTATAGGAAAGCTTCTTATGTCTCAAAACGCACGTTCCCATCGAAAGCTTAAGATAACCGTCGTTGTTGCGTTGGCGCTCGTTGTCGCGCTGCTGGGGTTTGCCGGCAACTTCTTGTTCGACTTTGCCCTGAATCCCCAAGCGCCCTACACCATGAAGATGATGCAGGACAGCAAGGACGCCGAAAAGGGCGAACAGATGGACGCCGAGGAGGGCGAGGCGCGGGCGTGGTTTAAAGAGAACCGCGAGAGCAGCAGCCTCACCGCGGACGACGGGACTGAGCTCGCCGCCTGGTATTTTGCTGCGTCGGAGAGCACGCACGACTACGCAGTCTGCCTGCATGGATATACCAACGAGCCCATCGGTATGGCCCGATACGTCAAGCGATTCCACGACCGCGGCATGAACGTACTCGCACCCGCCGCCCGCGCCCACGAGCGCTCCGGCGGCGACTATATCGGCATGGGCTGGCCCGAGCGCCTCGACATCGTCGCATGGATCGAGCGAATCGTTCAGGCTGACCCCGAGGCGCGCATCCTGGTCTTTGGCGAGTCGATGGGTGCGGCAACCGCCATGAACGTCGCGGGGGAATCTCTGCCCGCAAACGTGAAATGCATTATCGAGGACTGCGGCTATACGAGTGTTTGGGACGAGTTTTCTCTGCAGCTCAAGGACGTGTTCGGCCTGCCCAGCTTTCCCTTGCTCGATGTAGCAAACTTAGTGTGCAACGTGCGCGCAGGCTACGACTTTCATAAGGCGAGCAGCGTGGAACAGCTCAAGCGCGCGACAGTTCCCATGCTGTTTATCCACGGTGACCAAGACACCTTTGTGCCGTACAGCATGCTCGACCAAAACTACGACGCGTGCGCCAGCAAGGTCAAGCAAAAGCTCACTATCCATGGCGCCACCCACGCCAAGAGTGCGCAAGTTGACCCCGAGCTCTACTGGAATACGGTCGACGACTTCCTCGACGAGTATTTTTAGGCAAATAGGACGGTTTACCAGTCTATCTGACCCCTTAGCACTTCCAAATAGCCGCCCGCGGGCGCTGTGCTCACGGGCGGCTTTTGCTAACGCTGCGCTACAAAAACGCTTGATTTGTCCAATAGCTAGACGCTACTTGACCTCGATGAACTCGTACTTGCTCGTGCCCAGGCCGATCTTTTCGGCGTGCGCGATGCACGCGCGCCAGTCGGTGTCGGGATGCGTGATGCAGAAGGGATCACGCGCCTGCTCGCCCTCCAGATGCTCGTGATTGTGCTCCATCTTGGCCGCGCTATCGGTGAGCTCGGTGTTGGGCAGCGGCTCGGATGCCATGACGGCATCGGCGCAGGCCTGGTCGATGGCGACCGGGTCGAAGCTCGCGAACATGCCGATGTCGTTGACGATAGGCGTATCGTTTTCGGGATGGCAATCGCAGTTGGGGCTGATGTCCATAGCAAGCGAGATATGGAAGCTCGGGCGGCCGTCGACGACAGCCTTCGTGTACTCGGCGATCTTGTAGTTGAGCACGTCGGCCGCAGCGTCATAGCCGGGCTTGATGCAGTCCTGGTTGCATGCCGCAATGCAGCGTCCGCAGCCCACGCAGCGATCGTGGTCGATGGCAGCCACGTGCACCGTGCGGGTGTTGCCGTTGGCAAGCTCGCGCTCGCGGGTGTCGTCGAACGAGATAGCGTTGTGCGCGCAGATCTTTTCGCAGGCATGGCAGCCAACGCAGTGCTCGGTCGCGACGTTCGGCTTGCCGGCGGCATGCTGCTCCATCTTGCCGGCGCGGCTGCCGCCACCCATACCCAGGTTCTTCATGGCGCCGCCAAAACCGGCCTGCTCATGGCCCTTAAAGTGGGTGAGGCTGATCACGATATCAGCATCCATGAGTGCCTGACCGATCTTGGCCTCGTGCACGTACTCGCCGCCCTCAACCGGGACAAGCGCCTCGTCGGTGCCCTTGAGGCCGTCGGCAATGATGATCTGGCAGCCCGTGGCATACGGGGTAAAGCCGTTCTGGTAGGCGGTGTCGATGTGCTCGAGCGCGTTTTTGCGACTACCGACATAGAGCGTGTTGCAGTCGGTGAGGAAGGGTTTGCCGCCCAGCTCCTTCACGACATCCGCGACGGCGCGGGCGTAGTTGGGACGCAAAAAGCTCAGGTTGCCCAACTCGCCAAAGTGAATCTTGATGGCGACGAACTTGTTCTCAAAGTCAATCTGCTCAATACCGGCGTGACGGATGAGGCGCTTGAGCTTGTCGAGCTGGCTCTCGCGAGCATGCGTGCGCAGGTTCGTAAAGTACACCTTTGCGGGTGCTGCGGGTGCAGTTGCGGTCATAGATATATCCCCTCGGTCTATATGGCGTTACAGACATAAGGGATGGTACCAGTTAAAGCAGAGTTAATGTCAAGCGCGGCACCTAGTCATTGGGGACAGACTTAAATGACTACTCTTGGACTTTGAGTGCCTCGGCCAGGCCCACACGTTTGATGGAACGCATGTGCAGCAGCGCCACGACCAGGTAGGTTGCAAAGCCAATGCCGACGCATGCGGCCATGGACCAAGCGGGCACGTAGATCTCGATATTGCCGTTGTAGGCGAGCAGCATCGAGCGGAAGATGGCCGTGAGCGAGCCAATAATGACCGGCAGGCTCAACACGAGCGACGCCGCCACGCACAGCGTGATCGAGCGGATATACAGATGCGAGATCTCGCTATCGCGATAGCCAAGGACTTTCATGTAGCTGATCGAACGGGCGCTGTGATCGATCACAGCCTTGGTCAGCAGGTACATAAACAGCAGGAAGATAAACACCGCGAGACCAATCATCATTCCGATCATTTTGCTCATCATACCGATGAACTGGTCGCCCACGGCGCGCATGTCGTCGGGCGTGGTGTCGCCGGCAAAGTAGCGCGAATCGAGGTCGAGCTTCTCGTCGCTCACATAGCCGTTAAAGTAGGCGGCGTCGTTGTCGAACAGCTCGTTAAAGTCGTCGATACTCATATAGATATTCATGTCCGACTTGGAGCCCCAGGCACAGTCCTCGCCCGCGTACTCAAGGGAATAATGCTCGCCCTCGTACTTGTCGCGGAGCGTGACCTTCTGGCCCTCGCTCCAGCCAAACTTGTCGAGCAGGCCACCGCCAAAGACAACGCGCCCATCGCCGACGTTGAGGTCTTTCCAATAGCGCGAATCGGATGAAATACCGTAGACGGAAATCGTCTCCTCGCCATTTCTATCGCCGCGGTCGTATTGCAGCTGGTAAACGGCGTATTTCTCGGCCTGTGCGATTGCGCCTGCACCGTTGTCGATCGTATTGACCGGGTGGATATCGTCGTTGTCAGTGTCGATCTTAGAGGCCTTGTCAATCAGGTCGATAGCCTCGTCGCGGTTGCAGCCGAGGGCATCGGCAAGATCGTCAAGGCGCGCGTAGAGCGCATCCTTCTTGTCCTGGACCTTGGCAAGCGCACCCTGCGCTGCAGTCAAGCTCTCGGCAGACGGAGATGCGGTCGCGACATCGACTGCCGTCTGCGCCGCATCGGCCGCGTCGTCAAGCTCGTCATCGGCATCCTGGGCGGCGGAAAGCAGCGCGCCGTCAACCGACTGCAAGCGCTCGAGCGCCGACCACTGCTCGCGTTCCTCGGCAGTGCCCTCGAGCTCCAGCGGAGCCTTGAGCGTGTACTGGTGCTCGGCGACCAGGCTCGTCTCCAGGTTGTCCGCGTAGTGCGTCATCGTGGGCAGAATCGCCAGGCCAAAGAGCAGCAGCAGCGAGGCAAACGCAATGCCCACGAAGAGCGTGGCGAAGTTGCCCAGGTTGCGCAGGAAGATACGCAGGCGGAAGCGGGAAACAAAACCCATGCGCTCCGGCAGCTGCAAGCCGCGCTTGGTGCCCGATTTGCCGCTCGCCTCGTGACGAAGGAACTGCAACGGCGTCTTGCCCATTTTGCGAAGCAAACCCACCAGCGTGATGAGGATGAGCGCGACGGCGGGAACCACGGCGCACTTCACAAAGATCTCCCAGCTCCAGTACACCTGGAAAGGCGGCAGACTGTACGAACCGTAATAGAGGCTGCGCATGGGCTCGGTAAAGAACACAACGCCGAGCGCAGTGCCCAAAAACGCCGCGACCACGCCCACGATGGCGGGAAGTGCCAGGTAGTGCAGGACGATCTCGCGTCGACGATAGCCGCTGGCGAGCAGCGTGCCGATGATGGCGCTCTCCTCCTCGATGGTGGCGTCGGTGAGCACCACAAAGACGAACGCCATAATCACGATGATGATGTCGAGCAGCGTCATCCACATCATGGAGTCGCCGTCCACGTCGTCGCGCGCATAGCCAATGCCCTGGTTGGAATCGGCATCGATCAGATCGTCCACGCGCGCATCGGCTTCGGTCAGTGCCTCGACCATATCCTGCTCCGCATCGGTGCGGTCCACGGTGGAGAGATCGCGATCGGCAAAGGTGAAGGAGTAGGTGTAGGCGGGTGCGCCGCCGGCGTCCTCAAGCGCGGCAAAGCCGACGTCGGTGACCTCGGCCACGCCATAGGTGATGGTGTTCACCGTAAAGTCCGAATTGTTGAGGAACAGCGCCTGGCTATCGGGCTGGGTCATGATGCCGCAGATGGTGTAGGTGCGGCCCTCGAGCTCGACCTTATCGCCCACGGCGAGGTCGTTGTTGGTGGCGAAGACGCGGTCGATTGCCACCTCATCGTCCGTCTTGGGCTGCCTGCCCTCACAGTAGGACGCGATATCGACCTTGGTGCGGTGCGCATAGGTGCGCAGCGTGCGCTTGGTGCCGTCGTCGCCGGCGGTCTTTTTGATGATGGCGTCGATGGAGAAATTCTTGTAGAGCATGACGCCGCCGACATCGTCGGCCGCGTCCTCGGCTGCCTTGAGCTGATCGTCGGTAGCCTCGAAGGAGGTGGTCACGCGGCCGTCCTCAATCGTGTACGCATCGCGCATGTCGTCGATAAGGCAACCGATGGAATGCGCCGCGAGCAAAAAGCCCGAGGTAAGGGCGATGCTTCCGCACATAAGCAAAAAGATGCCCAGGTACTTGCCGATATTGCGGCGCAGCTCGCGCGGGAGACGTTTTGCGAGAGGTGTCATGACGCCGCCTACCAATCGAGCTCGGCGGCCGCGACGGGCGACTCGTTGAGCTCATCCTCGACGATGCGCCCGTCGCGCAGGCGCAGCACGCGGTTGGCCATGCGAGCGATGGCGGCGTTGTGCGTGACGATGATGATGGTGCAGCCGTACTCGTGATTGACATCCTCCATGAGCTGCAGGATTTCCTTGGACGTCTTATAGTCGAGCGCGCCCGTAGGCTCGTCGCACAGCAGCAGACCTGGGTTTTTGACGAGCGCGCGGCCGATGGCACAGCGCTGCTGCTGGCCGCCCGAAACTTGGCGCGGGAACTTGTTGCGGTGCTCGTAGAGGCCCAGCGAACGCAGCAGGTCGTCGACATTGAGCGGGTTTTTGGACAGGTGCGCCGTGACCTCGATGTTCTCCTTGATGGTGAGGTCGGGCACCAGATTGTAGAACTGGAAGACGAAGCCCAGCTCACGGCGGCGGTACTCACCCAGGTCGGTAGGCTTGAGCACTGTGAGGTCGCAGCCGTCCACCATGATGGAGCCGCCGTCGGCATCCTCCAGGCCGCCAATGAGGTTGAGAAAGGTCGACTTGCCCGAGCCCGAGGGCCCCAGCATGACGCAGATCTCGCCGCGATTGATGGACGTGTTGATGCCGTCGAGTACCGTCAGACGCGCGTCACCGTCGCCGTAGTGTTTTTTGAGATCCTTAACCTGGACATAGGCTTCCCGCGTTGCCATGGTATCCCCCATTGTTAGCCTCGTACTACTTTATGAGCGTAATAGTAAACCTTGGCGAACTATTTTGGGGCGAGGCCTGGAATTTATTTCAGACTAGTCATTGGGTGTTCCTATAGTTTTGTCAACCGTCGGGGTTACTCCCGGTA
>CATYHY010000069.1 GCA_958407085.1 uncultured Collinsella sp.
GCGCGCATGTGCTGGTGAACCCCGGCATGCCGCTCATGACCTCGGAGGACATCGAGGCCACGGCGCGCGTGTACTACCTGGTGCCCGCGATTGCCAAGCACCTGTGCCTGGGCGATTCCGGCCGCGAGTTCCAGGACTGCATGGGTCAGACCGAGCTCTGTCACCTGCTGGAGCACGTGACGGTCGAGCTCATGAACGAGACCGGTCTTGCCGGCAGCATCTCGTGCGGCCGCACGCGCGTAAGCGAGCACGACGAGCGCGTCTTTGAGGTTGAGCTTTCGTGCCCCGACGACGCGCTGGCCATCGGTGCGCTGTCTTCGGCCACCTTTATGATGGACTGGGCGTACCTGCACGCCGACCAGCCTGCCCCCGACGTGAAAGGCACGGTCGCGGGCCTGCGCAACCTGGTGCTGGGCATGCGCGCCGAGGCCGAGGGCAAGGATCCTCACGAGGCCGTCGCCGCTGCGAACGGCGAAGATGCTGCCGAGGACGAGGGCGCTGACGAGGGCGATGTGCCGGTCGACGCCGAGCCCGTTGTCGATGCGACCACCGAGCCCGTTCCCGCCGAGCCCCAAGGCGTCCCCAACTTTGACGACGAGCCCCAGGTGGCGATTGATACCGAGGGCGCGGTTGCCGAGAACCACGAGGCCTCCGCTGCCGTCTTTGGCGGTGCGGCGACGGTTCCGGCAGGACCTGCGCATGAGGGCGGTCTGCCGCTCGTGGACGGCGCCGGCGAGGATCCGGGTGCCACGGTGGCCATGCCGGCTATGCCTCAGGAGTAGGTCTACGCGTTTATCACCATCACGTACCTGCGCCTTTGCCGTACGCAGATGAGCGGAGCGGCAAGTGATGCGCTGCGGGTATAATGGACAGCATTCAAACGGTGGGCACCGACGTGCCCGCAGGAGAGGAATGATCATGGGTAAGACTTTCAGCTTTGTCTCCGGCGCACTTTTTGGTGCCGCTGCCGGCGCTATTGTCGGCGTTGCTCTGGCCCCGCGCTCGGGCGCCGAGACCCGCGCCATGGCTGCCGATATCGCCAACGACGCCTGGGACAATATGCGCGACACCTACGAGCACAGCGCCGAGGAGGCCCGTGCTGCGGTGAATGACTTTGGCCCGATGGTCGACGCCAAGACCGACGACCTGCGCGCCAAGGTCGACCTTGCCCGCGAGCGCATGGACCAGCTTCGCGAGCAGCTCAACGACGCCATCTCGGGCGGCAACGTGACGCCCGCTGCCGACGTCGTGGTCGAGAACGTCACCGAGGCCGGCACCGAGGCCACGGAGCCCTCGACCGAGGCATAATGCGCGCAGGGGATTTTGTCGGCGTCAAGGTTTATCGTAAGCCTGCCGAAGACAAGCGCACCAAAAAGGACGGCACGCCGCGCAGCCCCAAAAAGCTCGGCAAGATTCACTTTCCCGTCTTTACCCCGGGCGGCACGCGCGTGGTGGGCTTTATGGTCCGCCAGTCCGATATCGCGGGTATGATCGAGCGCCCCGACCGGTTTGTGGCGCTCGATGCCATCGGCGTCTATGAGGGCGCTGTCGCGGTCGACGACGTCAAGGGCACCTACGATGCCGCCGCGGCCAAGCGCCTCGATATCAACCTGGATGATTGCATTATCTGGGTTGGCATGGACGTGCGCACGGAATCGGGCGATGTCGTGGGCTACTGCTCGGACGTTGAGTTCAAGCCGCGCTCGGGTATTGTGCAGACGTTCTATGTGACCGCCGGTGCCGCTTCGAGCGTGCTGGTGGGCGACACGCAGATGCCGCCGACGATGCTGCGCGGCTATGCGGACGGCGCGATGATCGTTTCGGACGAGGTCAAGGCGCTCGGGTATTCGGGCGGCGCGGCCGCCAAGGCTGCCGAGGCCAGTGTCGTGGTGGGCGATAAGGTCAAGAAGGGCGCCAAGGTGCTCGATGACAAGGGATCGGTCGCCGTGGACAAGGGCAGCCGCGCACTGGGCAAGCAGCTCGGCAAGACGCGCGGTATGTTCAAGGCCTTTAAGGACGAATATCAAAAGGCGAGCGGGGGCTCGTCAAAAGCTACAAAATAGCGACGTACCAAATGATGGGAGGCAAGCCGGAGACCTGTTGCTCCGGCTTGCTGTGTTTATGGGGGAGGGCACATGCGCCAAAACGGATCCAACTTAAACGGGCGTTCGGGCGCGCGTCCGACGGCGCGCCGCGATCTGGGGCAGCTGCCCAGCGGTCAGCGCAAGCGTCACCGTAAGCCCGGCGCGATGTATCTCAACCATAGCCGCGGCTTTAGCGACCGCAGCGCTCGCATCGGCAACGGCCGTACGCCCCGTCGTTCGTCTCGCCTGCCCTATGCGCTCATCGCCGTGGGTTGCGCACTCGTGCTGTTTATCGCTGCCGTCGTGGGCTACGTCAACCGCAGCGTGGACGTGGAGCTCAACGGCCAGAAGACCGCAGTGCGCGTCGGCTCTACGCTACAAAACCTCATCGACGACCAGGAGTTGACTGACACCTACGACGCAGGCGACCTGCTAGCCGTCGATGACAGCGTGCTCAAGCGCCATGGGGGCGAAAAGCTGTCGGTGAAGGTCGACGGCAAGCGCGTGAAGCAGGGCAAATGGGATAGCCGCGAACTTGAGGGTGGCGAGAAGGTGACGGTCAAGGATGGCCGTAACACCTACGAGAAGCACGAGGTTCAGGCTACGGTTATCGAGCCCAAGCTCAAGGTCGAGGGCACGGGCGCTATCGAGTATGTGCAGACATGGGGTGTCCAGGGCCGATCCGAGGTGTGGGTTGGTGAGCAGTCGGGCAAGACGCAAGACCGCGGCGAGGTTGTGCCCGCCACCGATTGCGTTGTTGCGTGCGCCGGCGTGGCGCCCAAGGGCAACAAAAAGTACGTGGCGCTGACGTTTGACGAGGGCCCGAGCGGCGCTACCAAGCAGATCTTGCAGGTGCTCAAGGAAAAGGGCGTCACCGCGACGTTCTTCCTTTCGGGCGATGCGGCCGAGGCCTCGCCTGCCACGGCCAAGGCGATTGTCGATGCCGGGTGCGAGATCGGATCCAACAGCTACAGCGACGATTCGCTCAAGGGCCAGGACCGTGAGGCGGTACGCGAGCAGATCGCGAAAGGCACCGATGCGATTAAGTCGGCGACCGGCGTGAAGACGATGCTGCTGCGTGCTCCCTACGCTGCCTTTGACGAGCAAAACTGGATTGATGCGATGGACCTGGTCTCCGCCGTGGTCTCGTGGAATATTGACTCGGGCGACTGGCTGCTCAACGGTGCCGACGAGCAGGTCTCGACGGTGCTCGATTCGGTGACGCCGGGCAATATCGTGCTGCTCACCGATAGAGACGAATGCGCCGAGCAGACGCTCGAGGCGCTGCCGCAGATTATCGACGGCCTCATTGCCGACGGCTACAAGATCGTGACGCTCAGCGACCTGGTCAAGACGGACACGTCGCTGAGCAAAAAGCTCACTTCGCTGACGAAGGCCACCATGCCCAAGGACGCCGTGTTCCCCCAACTTGCCGAGGACAACGACACCACAGAGTAGTTATTGGGTAGTCATTTAAGAACGTCCCCAATGACTATGTCACGGATGCGTCAGCGTTTGGTATGCCTGCAATGTGCAGCGCATAAATTCGATGCCGCAGGGCGATGCTGATGCTATAGTTACTGCGGTTAATGAGGGTCAAGAGAAAGGTTACAGGTGAAATCCAAACCTCGACCATACAGTCGATGACCCCATGCAGGTGCTTTCTGCGCGTGCACGGGGTGTGAGCGCCGAGCGGCGTGCCGCCCGCGCATGCGTATACATATCTAAAAGTCCACGGATTGCGTGCCGGCATGGTCACGCGGTCCGCAGGAATAATGATGGGGAGCACCATTGAATTATCTGAGTGAGATGCTCAAATTGCCGGTCTTGGACGTCGACGGCGAAAAGCTCGGCGTGGTCAACGATTTTGGTATTGCTACCGGCGAAGTTTTTCCGCACGTGACGTCGCTCGCGTTCCGCGGACCCGGCAAGACGCCGTTTATGATCAGCTGGCGCAAATGGGTCGACCGTATCGACGAGACGGGCGTGCACCTTAAGACGTCGGCCACCGAAATCCGTTTTTCGTACCTGCAGCCGACCGAACTCTTGCTTGCCCGCGACGTGCTCAACAAGCAGATCGTCGACACGCAGGGCATGAAAGTCGTGCGCGTAAACGACATCAAGTTTTCCATGTCGGGCGAAAATCAGCTGCGCCTGCTGGGCGCCGAAGTGGGCGCCCGCGGTCTGCTACGCGCGATCAGCCCCGCACTCGAGCATATCGTCGAAGGCTTTATGAAGCACCTGGGCAAGCCGCTCAGTGAGGACATCATCGCTTGGTCCTACATGGACCTGCTCGACCGCTCGACCAAGAACATTCAACTCTCGGTGTCGCATAAGACGCTCGGCGAGCTGCACCCTGCCGACATCGCCGACATTATCGAGCAGCTCGACCCGCGCCTGCGTGCGCAGGTGTTTGCACAGCTCGATACTGCCCAGGCCGCCGAGGCCATCTCGGAGTTCGACGACGACGAGCTTATGACCGAGATGCTCGAGGGCCTGTCCGACACGGACGCATCGTCGATGCTGGCCATGATGGACCCGGACGATGCAGCCGACCTGATCGACGAGCTCGATTACGAGAAGGCCGAGAAGCTCCTGCGCCTGATGGGCGTCAAGGAGGAGAAGGCGATTCGTAACCTGCTGGGGTATGAGGACAATACCGCCGGCCGCATCATGACCTCGGAGTTTGTCTCCCTGCCCGCTACGGCAACGGTCGGTGACGCCATCGAGGCGATTCGCGAGCTCGACGAGGACTTCGAGAGCGTCTACTACGTCTATACCGAGGATCCGAGCGGCATGCTGACCGGCGTGCTTTCGCTGCGCACGCTGATCGTAGCCGACCGCGACGCCACGCTGGGTCAGCTGGCCTATCGCGACCTGGTCTATGTGTCGCCCGACGAGGACCAGGAAGACGTGACGGACGAGATGACCAAGTACGACCTGGTTGCCATCCCTGTCTGCGACGAGAACCGTCATATCCTGGGTATCGTAACCTTCGACGACGCCATGGATGTTATCGCCGAGGAGCATCAGGAGGACCTGCAGATCGCCGGTGTCGGCTCGGGCGATAGCGCGTCGGACGACTCGACGAACGTGCTCAGCTGGTTTGTGCATCGCCAGTACTGGGTTGTCGTGTGGGGCATTGCCTCGTGCATTATGGCGACCGTGTTGGGAACGGCACTCGGCTCCGCGCATCTGGTGGTGTTCCCCATGTGCGCCATGCCGCTCGTGCTGCTGGCGGCCTCGCGCATGGTGTCGTTCGTCAAGAACTACTTCTTGGAGTATGACGGTCACGACGACGAGCCCAAGCCGTATCTGGGGTTCTTCTTCCAGAGCACGGGCATGGGCCTGATTCTGTCACTCGTGACCTACCTGTGCGCCCAGCTGGTGCGCACCGCCGCGTTCCCCGATGCGCCCATGTTTGAGGAGCAACTCTTTACCGGGTGCTTTAATATCGCTGCCATCATTTGCCTGGTCGGCAACATGAGCGCCGTGATTTACTTGATGGTGCTGTTCTGGCGTGACGAGCATGACCTCAACACGTCGGGCACCGCCATGAACGTTATTGCCGTCATGATCTCGTGCGTAGCGTACTGCGCCGCTGCGGTGCTGCTCACCATGTCGGTCATTGGTTAGGTGGTCGCGTGCAAAATACCAAGCAAAAGTCGGGCACCAAGCAAAAGTTGACCATCGCGGCCATCTTTGGCGCTATGGGCCCCGGTCTGCTGGCGGCGCTTTCGGGCAATGACGCCGGCGGCATTGCAACGTATTCCAGCGCGGGCGCCAGCTATGGCTACAAGATGCTCTGGATGCTTCCCGTCATGACTGTGCTGCTCATCGTGACGCAGGAGACCGCGGCGCGCTGCGGCTGCGTCACGGGCAAGGGCCTGGCATCGCTCATTCGCGAGCGCTTTGGCGTGCGCAAGAGTGTACTTGCTATGGCGGCGCTGTTGATCGCCAACACGGCTGTGACCATTTCGGAGTTTGCGGGCATCGCCAGCGGCCTTGCTCTCTTTGGCGTGCCGGCGAGCATCTCGGTGCCGTTGGTGGCGCTGCTGGTGTGGATGCTTACCATGTCGGGTAGTTTCCAGCGCATCGAGAAGATTCTGCTGCTGGTGAGTTGCGTGTTCGTGACCTATATTGTCGCCGCATTTATGGCTGGCCCCAACTGGGGTGAGGTCGCGGTCGACCTGGTCGTGCCTAACATTCAAAATGACCCCAGCTACGTGTCGCTCGTGGTCGCGACGATCGGTACCACCATCGCGCCGTGGATGATTTTCTTGGCGCAGAACAACGTGGTCGATAAGAACGCGGGCGAGGACGATATCGTGCTGCAGCGCATCGATACCGTGAGCGGCTCGCTTGCCGCCGATGTCATTGCCGGCTTTATTATCATCACGACCGGTACGGTGTTGTTCCCGGCGGGTATTCAGATTAGCGATGCTGCCGATGCCGCCCGCGCGTTGGAGCCTATTGCGGGTCAGTGGTCCACGGTACTGTTTGCCTCGGGCCTGGTCGCGGCGAGCTTCTTGGCTGCCTGCGTGCTGCCGGGCGTTACGTCGAGCGCTATCTGCGAGGCATTTGGCTGGGAGCGCGGTGCCGACCGCAGCTGGGACGAGGCCCCGGTCTATCGCGGCATCATTACGGCCATCATCGGTATCTCTGCCGTGCTGGTGCTTATGCCCGGCGTCGATCTGTTCCAGATTATGATGACCTCACAGGTCATCAATGGTGTGCTGTTGCCCGTGGTTCTGGTGTTCCAGGTGGTTATCGCAGCCGACCGTCACATTATGGGTGCCAACCGCAACGGCCGCGTGTGGAATGTGCTCACTTGGGCGACTATCGGTGTGATTACGGTGCTCACGGTCGTCATGTTTGTTCTGCAGGCGATGGGCTACAGCGCTTAACGCCCACTTTTGCTTCCGAACAGGCCGCAGCGATGGGCCGCGGCCTGTTTTTTTGTCTGCTATAGGGTGTTAGTTATATAGCAATGGACAAAAATGCCAAATATGAGTACTGTTGCTAAGTGAATAGCATTTACATCCTAAAAGATAATGAACATAGCCTTTAGTATGTTGGTAGCGCACAGAGATGTGGTGTAAGAGGCGGGGCATGCCCCGCCTCCGCCCTT
>CATYHY010000070.1 GCA_958407085.1 uncultured Collinsella sp.
GCTTGTAGCGACGGACCTCAGGACACTCTTACACCACGTCTGCGCGCGCCACCTCACTGACGGCGCTTTCCAGACCCCGTGGGCAAAAAAGGGCAAATATGAGTACTGTTACCTTTTTAGTAACAGCCAAAACCGCCTCAAATGCCGCTCCCACGGCTTACACGCGTCCCTAAATTGATCAAACAACACCATAGCGGACTTATATGTGTTTGCGTTAATGAACATATTTTGCTGTTATGTCTATTATTTTGCGAAGGCAATATGATACTAAGATAGCAACCGTACTCATATTTGGCATTTTTTGCCCACAGGGTATTTCCTAGGGAACCGACAACAGCCTTAGGGTCCCGCGCGGCGCCGCTCCCTCCCGGCATCCGCCGACGTTTGCCCAGATAAAACCGACCAAAATAAACCTGTCCCTTTTTGGTCGGTTTCGGGGTGACAAGGGCTTGCACTTTAGCGTGCGACAGCGGATAATGCCGAACACTCGACAATACGCTTATTGCTCTTTCTATAGATTGAGGAGGCCCCTATGGCCATGGAATTCAAACGCAGGCTGCCGATCCCCATGGAGATCCGCGAGGAAATGCCGCTTTCTGCCGAGCTTACCGCCAAAAAGCAGGCATTTGACGCCGAGGTCGCCAAAGTCTTTACCGGCGAGGACGCACGCAAGGTGCTCATCATCGGCCCGTGCTCTGCCGACCGCGAGGATTCGGTGCTTGAGTACATGAACCGACTGGCCAAGACCGCCGAGGAGGTCAAGGACAAGCTCATCATCATTCCGCGCGTCTACACCAATAAGCCGCGCACCAAGGGCACCGGCTACAAGGGTCTTCTGCACAACCCCAACCCCGAGGCTCCCGACGACCTGCTCGAGGGCGTCAAGGCCATCCGCCACATGCACCTGCGCGTCATCGAGGAGACCGGCTTCTTTACCGCCGATGAGATGCTCTACCCGTCCAACTACCAATACCTCGTTGACCTGCTGAGCTATGTTGCCGTGGGCGCACGCTCGGTCGAGAACCAAGAGCATCGCCTGGTGTCGAGCGGCATTTCGGTACCCGTCGGCATGAAGAATCCCACTGCCGGCTCTACCACCGTTATGCTCAACTCCATTTACGCCGCCCAGGCGCACCAGAGCTTCATCTTCCGCAACTGGGAGGTCGAGTGCGACGGCAATCCGCTCGCACACGCCGTTATGCGTGGCTACATCGGTCTCGATGGGCGCACCTACCCCAACTACCACTACGAACACCTGGAACGCTTGGCCGAACGCTATACCGAGCATGCCGGCTATGCCAATCCGGCAGCGGTCATCGACTGCAACCATGACAACTCGGGCAAGCGTCCGCTGGAGCAGTATCGCATTTGCAAGGAGGTGCTCGACAGCTGCCGCCGCAACGAATCCATCTCCAAGCTGGTCAAGGGCTTTATGATCGAGTCCTACCTGGAGGACGGCAACCAGCCGGTCGACGGCGGCGTCTTTGGCAAGTCGATCACCGACCCGTGCCTGGGCTGGGAAAAGACCGACTACCTCATCCACGAGATCGCGGAACGTATTTAGCTACGCGGTTTTACCAAACCGCGTAACGGCTCGACGCTGCAAACCCGCCAGAACGGCAATCTGCCTTTCAACTTCGGCGGCATGATCAAAAGATCAATGCCGCCTCGTTTCAAGGCACCTTGCTCGCTCTGGCGGGTTTTCGCTGACGTTTTTCGACCTGCATTGTTGCCAGGGTTGGCACCAATGACTAATGCGATAGCTAGCTACGTCGGTCCGATTGATCGGCTGGGTTTCCGAGGTGCGGCAGATTCCCGCGAAAGAGGAGGGCATAGACCTTAAGGGTCATGCCCGACGATTGAAGAGCAAGGTGCCGTGCCTCGGGAAGACAGACAGTTACGCCGAGGGCTCCTGCTGCGTAATGCAGTGGATATTTCCGCCACCGAAGACGACCTGCTCGGACTGAACGCCGACGCACTTGTAGACGCCCTCGCCCCAGACCTCGTCGTAGATCTTCTGGAGCGTGTCAACGGCAAGCTGATCGTTCTCGTCGCCGTACTGCGGGACGATAACGCCGTGGTTGGTGACCAGGTAGTTCATGTAGGAGGCGATCAGCGGCTCGTTGGCAACGCGCGGCTCGGCGTTCTCGTCGGCGTCGATGGTGTCGCAGGAAGCCTGGTCCATGAACAGCGGGTTCACAGGCATGCAGAGCTTGTAGACCTTCATCTTGCGGCCCTTGGCGTCAACGGCGTTGGAAAGGGTCTCGTAGACAGCATGGCATTGCTCGTAGAACGGATACTCGGGATCGTCGGTCCAGATGCAGGCCATGACGCCCGGAGCGATGAACGTAGCGACATCATCGATGTGGCCGTTGGTCTCCTCGGGGTCGATGCCCTCCTTAACCCAGATGACCTTCTCGACACCCAGGTAATCCTTGAGGTGCTCGTCCATATAGGCGCGAAGTTCCTCACTCCAGGGCTCAAACTTCTTGTGGAACTTGGGCCAGATGGACTCGGGATCCTCTTCCTCCTCCAGAACCGCAGAGCAGGTGCGGCCCGGGGAAAGCAGGCACTGGTCGGTCACGACCACGGTGCCTTCGCCGTCGACGGTAATGGAGCCGCCCTCGAGGATCATGTCATCGGGACGATAGCGACGGCAGCCGGAAAGCTCAGCCATCTTAAGGGCAATCTGCTCGTCCTTGTCCCACGGGAAATAGAGGCCGTCGACGAGGCCGCCGTAGGCGTTGAAGTGCCAGTGGTTGGCGCGCTTATCGCCCTTGCCATTGATAACAAAAGTGGCAGCGGTGTCGCGGAACCAAGCGTCGTCGGTGGTCATCTCGATAACGGTGACGTTCTCGTCTTCCTCAAAGGCGGCCTTGCAGTTGGCGTAGTCGGCCTGGTTTGCGCACATGGTGACCGGGGTGAACTCGGCGATGGCGCGAGCGATGGCGGCATACTGCTTCTGAGCCGGCTTGGCGCCGTGGGCCCAGGTGTCGGTGCGGTGGGGCCAACCCATCCACACGCGATCCTGCGGAGCGAACTCAGCGGGCATAAAGAAGCCGTCGGCCTTAGGGGTGGACTCGGACTCGGTGATCGTACGCATAAGATTTCCTCCAAATCGAACGATCGCTTGCTGCGGGCGGGTTACCCTCAGCCTAAAACCAAGAGATGGTAGGCGCCCATTCCCCGGCAAAGGTCGGGGCGCCTGGCACCGGTTTTCACGGATGTCGCACCGGCAAGCGACGACGTAACCCGGTGCGCGGAGACAAAACGCACGAAGGATACGGAAGAGAGATTGGGGCGGGCGGTGGTTACCGGAGCAATAGCTCACACCCACCTCAGAGAAAGGTTAGCAAACCTGTTGCTTGGGCACGCCTCCGAAGAGGCTAGAGCGTCCCGAGTCGGGAGCGACAAGCCCGACGAAGCGTACGTTGGTACGCGAGGAAGGTTGGAGCCCCGAATCCGGGTGCTCTAGTCCTCCTCGGACTCCTCAGCGAGGCGCTGAGCAGCCAGCTCGGGAGTGAGACCCTTGTACTCGGTCTCGCGGCCCTTAGCACTGACGACGCGGACAACCTCGCCAATAAGCAAGAGCACGATGAAGATGACGATCATCGGGACCTTATCGCCAATCTCATCGACAGAGAACGGAATCAGCGTTGCAACGATAGCCAGAATCAGCTCAATGCAGGGAATAGCCAGCATGACCTTCATCATGGCGCCCTTAAACGGGAACGTAAAGATACGCTCACGGTTGGGGTCGTTCTTACGAAGGTTGAGGAATGCCGGGAACATCGGGATGTAGGTCAGCAGCAGGAAGACAACGGAGGTACCGAAGAGCATCCAGAAGACACCGTTGGAGATGGCGTCGATGGGAACCAGCTGCAGGCACAGCACCAGGGAGGCAACGATGGCGTTGACCAGGTTGGCGCCGTTGGGCATGTCGTCATCCGAGATCATCGAGGCGAAGACCTTGGGCATGTTGCCATGCTCGGCAGCATAGCGAGCGACGGAGTTGACGCCGAAGGACCAGGCAGCCATGTTGGCGAACAGCGTGATCAGGAAGGCGATGCAGATGACCTTAAAGATCATGGAATCGCCCACAATAGTCTGGACAGCGTAGATCATGCCGTAGTCGGGATCGATGGAATCGGCCGACACAGCAGCGCCGATGCCAAAGCCAGCGAACAAGTAGATCACGGCGATGGACAGGCCGCCGACGATGATAGCCTTGGGGATATCGCGAGCGGGATCGGCCATATCGTCGGTCATGGTGCAGATGACCTCGAAGCCCATGAAGTTAAAGATGATGATCGACAGGTAGCCAAGCGCGTTGGTGTTGGTGAGCTCGGGCAAGAAGGTGGCAGCGGACATATCGTTCGCAAAGCCGTTCTCCATGGCGTACCAGATGCCCAAAGCGCCGACGATAACGGCAACGGCAACCTTGATGATGGCGCCGCCGTTCAGGACCCACTCGGAGTCGGCAGCCTTGGAGCGACCCATAAGATAGACGATCCACACAAAGGCAAGGTCGATACCAATCTTGGCAATCAGATTGAACTCGACGCCAAAGACCATGCCCAAAATGTCCGGGAACATAGTGGCCAGCGAGGCAATCCACAGCGGGTAGTTAACCCAGTAGTAGTACGAAATGCGGGCGCCCCACTTGTCGCCCAGGCCATCGCGTACCCAGTCGTAAATGCCACCCTCACCGTCATAGGTAGTGCCGAGCTCGGCAACGACCATGCCATAAGGGAGCAGGAAGGTCAGAATCAGGAAGATCCACCAGAAGAACTGCTGGTTGCCAATGGCAGCAGCAGGTGCGGCGGCCTCGCAAACGAAGACGACGCAGATGATGGTCGAGATGACCGTCAAGAAGGAAAGCTTTTTCTTTCCGTCGCTCATGATGAGCTCCTTCGCTCAGTCTTGGACAAATCGAGGTCCTTAAGATATTAAGGCAATTGCCGGGCCTCGGTGAGCGGGCGACAGGAGACGAGCATCCGCCGCCCGCAAGCGTGCTTCTACGATGAAGTTACGCGGTTTTACCAAACCGCGTAACGGCTCGACGCTGCAAACGCCCCTAAGCGGCAATCTGACGTTCAATCGTCGGTCGCGTACCAAAGTACGCTTCCCTCCTCTTTCACGTCACCTTGCTCGCTTAGGGGCGTTTTCGCTGACCTATGGTCAACCTACGATAATTCCAAGCTGAACGAGTTACTCGCTGTAGCGGGTGGCGATGGCGGCTCGCACCATGCCGGTGCTCATGAGGTAGGTCACCAGGAAGTAGCCGCCGTAGGCTGCCAGGAAGATTGCACAGGTGAGGCCCACGGTGCCACCGATGCTCATATTTCCGAATATGCTCACCAGCTCGATGATCACCTTAAGTGCCACAAAGGAGTGCGCCAGGCCCACTGCCAGCGGGAACAGGAAGAATACCGCTTGCTGCGCCATCACCGAATGGCGAATCTGGCGGTCCTCACAGCCGATCTGTGCCAGCACACGATAGCTGCGGCTGCCGTCGGCCACGTTGGAGAGTTGCTGGATCGACAGAATCGCCGCGCATGCAACGACCAATACAAAGCCAATGTAGATGGCCAGATAGCTAATCATGCCGTTCATTTGCGCTGCTTGCGTGTACATCTCGGAGCGTGTGATGAAGATTCCCCATGACCCCGGCTCCTTGCCGTCAACGAGCAGATTGTCGAGCAAAGTGTATTTAATGCTCTCGTCTGCCTCGGTCGTATCCATCCCCTGTTTGTAATTAACGAGCAGGCTACTGGAATACGGCTGCAGATTAAGTTGGGACAACAGCTCGTCGGCAACGACGACGGTACCCGGATTACTGCCCATCGCCGAGTTGGCGATGGCCGCCGTGTCCTTGTCCGACTTATCGGTTGCGGGCTTGAGCTCATGCCCGCCCAAGGTGAGGGTATGGCCGCCGGCCATGTACTTGGTGTACAGGTCGCCCAGCCCACCGCCCATATCACACGTAAGCAGGTACTGGTCGCGGCCAATGCTCACCGGCTCCTCGCCCATCATCTGGCGCAGTTTGTTGTACTGGCTCGCCGGCGTCACAAACAGACCCATCGTATCGGCATTGCTACCCCCGAGCGCCTTGGGGAGCTTTTCGCCCATGGTCTTGCACATCTCACCCGCAGACACCGAAGGATTCGAACCGCCAAACGGGTAACTCAGATACGAATCGATCTGAACATGCTCACCGGCAACATCGGCGATATTGACCTTCTTGCCGGTCTCGTCGTTGTTGTCCGCCGACTTGCCCTTGCCGTGCCATGCGGAGTACAAATCGACCGTTGTATCGGCTAGCACCATGCGGTCGGCTTCAGACGGATTGACATATTCTTTGTAGTAGTCGAGCGTATCGGGCGTGTAATAGACATACGTCTGAGACACGTCAACAGGGTTATAGCGCTCCAGGTTTTCGTTCATCACATTGGCAATCGACATACCGCACGTCACCGAGGTGATGGCCAAAAACAGGAGCATCGCGATGACGCCCATCGAAAAGCACACCGTGTTGACCTTGGCCGCAAGCTGGCGCACGGTAAACATGTTGAGGCCGCGCCAATACACGCTGCGCAGGCTCTGCAGCAGCTTGATGAGCATGCCCGAGAGTCCCCAGAACAGGGCAAAGGTGCCCACGGTAACCATAGCGGTCGTAATACCAAACTGGTTCATGGCCTCTTGCAGCTTGCTGTCCGTCGCGGTTAGCGGGAACCCATCACGTAGCAGACGGTAATAGGCCACGCCCACAAGCACCACGCCCACGGCAAAGATGGCAATCGCGATCCAGGGGTTGCGTGTCTTGATGCTCTCGTTGCGACGCTCGGCACCCATAAGCTCGATGAGTTTGGTACGACGCACGGCGCGAAGGTTCAGCAGTAGCGTGAGCACAAACATTACGAGCATGCAGGCAAGGGTCAGATTGAACGCATGCACCGAGAAAAAGAAGTGGAAATTGGCAATCTGTGTCTTAAAGAGCGAGGCCGTAAAGAACGTCATGAGCTGGGAGAGTCCCATACCCAGCACAATGCCGGCGACAAAGGCCACGACCGAGACGATCACGGTCTCGAGCGCCATGATCGTGGCGACGCGCCCGCGCCCCATGCCGAGCACCTGGTACAGGCCAAACTCCTTCTTGCGGCGTTTCATGATGAAGTTATTGGCATACACCA
>CATYHY010000071.1 GCA_958407085.1 uncultured Collinsella sp.
TCACATCGAGCGCAACCGACCGTACGCTCGCCATCGCATCAAAAATATTCGCCTATACGTCGCGCGGTCTTACGCCCGAAGCGGCCCTGGGTGCCTCTAAAATCATCCTGTCCGAGACCATCGCTTCTGCCATCTGCTTTACCGACGGCAAGCAGGTGCTGGCAAGCTGGGGCGAGGACTCGGCAAAGTGCCCTGCCGGAACCCCGGTAGTGCTCAAGACCACGCTCAACGTGATTGAGACGGGCGAGCAGAGCGTTTTTTCGCGTGACGCCTCCAGTGAGACGGGCGGTTATTTTCCCCGCCTGCGCGCCGGCATTGTCGCGCCGCTTACCGTGCGCGGGCATTGCGTGGGCACACTCGAGCTGTATTACCCGCGCCTGAGCAGCATCGATATGCGCCAGACGGCGCTTGCCTCGGGTTTCGCCGATCTCATTTCCACGCAGCTCGCGAGCTTTGAGCTCGAGCGCCAGGACGAGCTTACGGCCCGCGTGGAGCTGCGTGCCCTGCAGTCGCAGGTCGACCCGCATTTTCTGTTCAATACCATTAGCACGATCGTGTCGCTCGTTCGAACCGAGCCCGACAAGGCGCGATCGCTGCTGATCGACTTCTCCAACTACTATCGTCAGACGCTTTCTGATTCCGATACGCTCACCACGCTCGAGCACGAGGTGGAACAGGGCACTCGTTATATCAATCTTATGCAGGCCCGGTATGGCGACGGCCGTCTGCGCGTTTCGGTCGACATCGACTTTGAGGTGCGCGACAGCCTGGTACCGCCGTTTATCTTGCAGCCGCTGCTCGAAAACTGCATCAAGCATGCGCAGCGCGAGACCGAGCCGCTTTCTATTCGTGTTAGGGCTTTTGAGACCGATGACGGCTTGGAGATTATCGTCGAAGATGACGGCATCGGTATGAGCGAAGAAGTCTGCGCGCATCTGTTTGAGCAGCATCGCCGAGAGGAGCCCGAGAGCATTACCGCCGACGGCTCCGTCAAGCGAGGTTGCGGCCTGGCGCTCTTCAACGTGCTTCAGCGCATCCATTTCTTTTACGGAGAAGATTCTGGCATGCGTGTGAAGTCCCAGGAGGGCGTGGGAACGCAGGTCATCGTTGAGTTGAACGGCGAGCCGCATGAGCCGGCGCCGCTAACGGTGTAGCACGCGGTTGGATTGAGAGAAAAAGAGGGGAAGCGCATATGTCCGAAGGCTGGAACATCTTGGTGGTTGATGACGAACCTCCAATTAGGGCTGAGCTACGCTATCTGTTGGAAAAGGATGCGCGCGTGGGCCAGATTGCCGAGGCGGGCAATGTCACCGAAGCCGTGGAGTCGATTCTGTCGAACAAGCCCGACGTGCTGTTTTTAGACATTACCATGCCCGGTCGCTCGGGAATTGAGCTTGCCGAGACGCTGCAGAACCTAAAGACGCCGCCGGTCGTGGTGTTTGTGACGGCATTTGCCGAGTATGCGGCCGATGCCTATAACCTCGATGCCGTCGATTACATCGTCAAGCCGGTCGAGGATGCCCGCCTGTCAAAGGCGCTCGACAAGATCGAGGCCGCCCTGGGCGCCCGCCGCGTCGTCCATGCTCCGCGCCAGCCTTTGCGCCTGACGGTGGATCGTGGGGGTAAAAAGGTGTTCATTCCCGTGGCGGATGTCTGCTACTTTGAGGCGCGCGCCGATTTTTGCAACGCCGTCTGCGCCGAGGGAACATATCTGATTAACGAGTCGATTTCCTCGCTTGAGCGGCGCTTGGCCTCCGAGGGCTTTATCCGTGTCCACCGCAGCTATCTGGTCAATTTGGAAGACGTGCACAATGTCGAGATCGGTTCCACGGGTCTTATGGAGCTCAGGCTCGATCGCGTAACCTCGACGGTGCCCGTGTCCCGTCGTCGTGCTGCCGAGGTTAAGGCGCACCTGGGGCTTGCGTAGGCGGTCTGTGCGCAACCGTTTACCACCGCAGGTTTGGCATGACCGTGCGGTGGGCATAATGGGTGACATCGAATGAAATCGAAAGGATCATTATGCCCGCGCTTATTACGCATCATCTGTTTGGCGAGGAAAGCATCGACCGTCTTCCGCAGGGCGTTATTACGTCCGACGAGGAGCGCATCGCCTTTATCCTGGGCAACCAGGGTCCCGACCCGTTTTTCTTCCACATGCTCACGCCGCGCATCTCCGACTGTATGTCGCTTGCTCAGGTCATGCACCGCTCGCGCATGTCGCGCCAGTTCTCGTGCCTGCGCGACGGCGTGTCGCACCTACAGCCGCGCGATGCCAATCTGGGCCGCGCCTTTGCGCTGGGCCTGCTGTCGCACTATGTGCTCGATCGCAATGCCCATCCCTTTGTCTACGAGCAGCAGTTTGGCATTGTCGAGTCCGATCCCGAGCTCGAGGCTTCGGGCAGTCAAGTTCATGCCGTGCTCGAAAGCGACCTGGACGTGCTGATGCTGCAGCTCAAGCGCGATGGGGCAACGGTCGAGGATTATCCGCCGGCGGGCGAGATCGTCACTACCGACCGCATCAATCGCGTTGCCGGCGTGCTGATGAGCTATGTTGCCGGACGCGTGTACGGCATCGATATCCCGGTGGGGGAGTACGGCGGCGCCGTAGCCGACATGCAGCTGCTCTACCGCACTATCGAGCCGGCCGGTTCGGCCAAGACGCGCGCGATTGCCCTGCTCGAGGGCTTGGTGCACGATTATTCGCTGCTCGACGGCCTTGCGCACCGCGTGACGACCGAGCTGCCCGAGCGTACCGGCAACCTGGGCCACTTGGCATGGAAAAGCCCCTTTACCGATGAAATCTCGACCGAGAGCTTCCCCGAGGTCTTTGACCGCGCACTGCTCGATTACGAGCTCACCGTCGCCCGCTTTATCGAGACCGGCGATATGGAAGCCGTGACCAACCACGTCAATTACAGCGGTCGCGTGCTCGGCGCCGACGAAGAGTTCGACCGCGAGGAGTAGGGCTCGTGCGTGCCCCTTTGCCGAATCCTTACCGGCGCCTCTGGACAATTGGGGTACGATGAACTAGCTGCATATCGGGCGAATACGAAGGGGCCCTGTCCATGAAATACACCAAGCTCGAGCGTAACTGGGTTATGTACGATGTGGGCAACTCGGCCCTCGTGCTGCTCAATACCTCGGTGGTGCCCATCTACTTTAACGCCATCAATACCGGTGCTTCCTCGGCAGACCTGGTGGTCGCCTGGGGCAACGCGCAGACGATTGCCTCGCTGGTCATTGCCATGCTCATGCCCATTCTGGGCGCGCTTGCCGATTACGCCGGCAACAAGATCAAGTTCTTCTTGGGCTTCTTCCTTACGGGCCTGGTTCTTTGCCTGGCGCAGGCTATCCCCATGTCCGCCATGGCATTTTTGACCGTGTACGTGCTGTGCACCATCGGCCTTAACTCTTCTATGACGTTCTACGACGCCATGCTGCCCGACATTACCACCGACGAGCGCATGGACGCCGTGTCCAGCTCGGGCTATGCCTGGGGCTACATCGGTTCCACCGTGCCGTTCATCGTCTGCCTGGCGCTTATCATGGGTGGCCCCGCTCTTGGCGTCCCCACCATGCTGGCAACGCGTCTGTCGTTTATCATCACCGGTGCCTGGTGGCTCATCTTTACCCTGCCGCTCATTCGCACCTATAAGCAAAAGTACGGTCGCGAGCGCAGTCCCCAGGACACCATCGGCCACATCGTGGGCGGCGTGTTCTCCGAGGTCGGACACACCATGCGCGAGATCGCCCACAACAAGCCCGTGCTGGTCTACATGATCGCGTTCTTCTTCTACATCGATGGCGTCCATACAGTCATCTCCATGGCAACCAGCTACGGCTCGGCTTTGGGCATCGATTCGACCCAGCTGGTGCTGGCACTGCTCGTTACGCAGTTCGTTGCTTTCCCGTCCGCCATCATCTACGGCAAGCTCGCCGGTCGCGTGGGCACGCTCAACATGATCATGGTGGCCGTCGCCGCCTACATGGGCATCGTGCTCTTTGCCGCGTTTTTCTTAAAGACTGCCTTTGAGTTCTGGGTGCTCGCCATTTTGGTCGGCTTGTTCCAGGGTGGCGTTCAGGCGCTCAGCCGCAGCTATTTTGGCCGCATCATCCCCAAGGAAAAGTCCAACGAGTACTACGGCTTCT
This sequence comes from uncultured Collinsella sp., assembly GCA_958407085.1. Taxonomy (GTDB): domain Bacteria; phylum Actinomycetota; class Coriobacteriia; order Coriobacteriales; family Coriobacteriaceae; genus Collinsella. Next base: position 4,150 of record CATYHY010000071.1, read on the forward strand.
TTGATATCTTTGGCCGCTACGCAAGCGTGATGGGCACCTTCCTGGTGTCGGTTGTCACCTCGCTGACCGGCAACCCGTCGCTGGGTGTCCTTTCCATCGGCGTGCTGCTGGTGCTTGGCTTTGCGCTGCTGGTCCGTCTGTCCCGCACGGCTCAGGCGGCGGCGTGAGGCAACCGGGCTCAGTACGGCAATTGTGCCTATCTGCAGCACTCTTTTGGAAGTAGCCGCATAAATCATTCTGACTTCCGAACAATGTTTAGCCCAAGTGGGTATGATGGAACCAGCTAGGTCGCGGGGCGTCGCCTGTGTTTGGCGGCGCCCCGTTTTTGTGTTGCAAGGAGGGTAAAGGTATGAACGCCACGGTTGTGATCCCATCATATTGGGCGGGCGATGATACCCAAGCAAACGCTCCCGGCACCTACGATCACTCGACGTCGCTCAATGCCGCCAACCCGGAGCTCGATCGCTGCCTGACTTCGCTCGAGCAGGTGCGCGACATTCCGCGCATCATTCTCTTGGTGGTCTGTCCGGTTTCTGCCACGTCCGACGTATCCCGTCGCGTGCGCGAAATCGTTAATGCGCATCCCACACTTAAGGTCACCATCGTTACCAATACTCAGGCTTCGCGTGTTGCCGACCGCGTGGCGCAGATTGCGCCCAAAGGCTCGGGCGAGTGCGTGAGCCTGCGCGGCTACGGCGCCATCCGCAACATGGGTCTTGCCTGCGCGGCGGTGCTGGGGCACGACGCGGTTGTGTTTTTGGATGACGACGAGACCGTCATCGATGCCGACTTTATGAAGCGTGCGACCTATGCACTGGGTCAACAGACGCGTCAGGGCCTGCCGATTTTAGTCAAGAGCGGATACTTTTACGATCGCGACGGGTCGCCGCTGGCTCCCTCGGACAAAGCGGGCATTTGCCATCGCTGGTGGACTAAGCGTATCGAGTTCAATCGCTGGATGAAAAAGGCGCTCTCGGGCACCCGCATCTCGCGCTCCAATTACGTGTGCGGCGGCCTGATGGCCCTCCACGCCCGCGCCTTTACGCGCGTGGCCTTCGACCCGTTTATCACTCGCGGCGAGGATCTGGACTACCTCTTTAACATGCGCATGTTCGGCTACGACGTGTGGTTCGACAACGAGTGGACCGTGCGCCACCTGCCGCCCGAGTCCGAGAAGCGCTCGCCGCGCTTTATGCAGGACGTGTACCGTTGGTACTACGAGCGGGCCAAGCTGACGTTCGCTGCGCACCAAAAGGAGCTCATTCCGGTTACGGCCGCATCACTCATGCCCTATCCGGGTCCGTGGATCTCGCGCGAGCTCGACGACCGCGTGCGCAAGACCGCCATGGTTCGCAGCATGTTTACCCGCGAGCACGAGGGGTATCTGCGCATCTGGCGTCATGGTATTGACGAGGCCAAGACCTATGCCCGCCAAAACGCCGCAAGCTACCTGCGTTTTCAGAGTTTCTGGCCCAAGATCATGGACGAACTTTGGCGCGACGCACAACTGATTAGCATCCTGGAGGGGGCTGAATGATCGACCGCCGCGCCCAGCGCGATAATTCAATTTCAATCTTTCGCATCATCGCCGTTGTCTGCGCCGTTTGCGTGTTGGCGTACTTTATCTTTGCCCTGGCGACTGGCATTGAGCCGATTGCCACGGTGATTGCCTGTGCGTTACTGTGCATCTTCCTGTGCATCTTTATCTATTTGACGCTCAATCCCGATTCGGTACGCTCCCAGTATACCGAGGAGACGCTTTCGGTTGCCTCGGCCATGCTCGAGGACATTAAGGGCGGTCTGACGCAGGAATCGGCGCTTTTGGTGTGCCGGCGTATTCTGCCCGAGACGCGTGCCATGACCGTTGCCATCACCGATGAGGGCAACGTGCTGGCCTGCGCGGGCGAGTTCGAGGAAAAGCTGCTGCCCGATTCGCCCATCCATACGCTTGCCACGCGCTACGTCATTGAACACGGCATCGTGCAGTCGTTCAACCGCGTGGTGGACGTGGTGGGTGCGGATGGCTCGCACAACCAGGTTCCCGCCGGTATCATCGCGCCCATCAAGGTGGGCGACCGCACCGTCGGTACGCTCAAGTTCTACTACAAGACCCCGCGCGCCGTCGACCGTACCCAGTATGCACTCGCCTCGGGCTTTGCCGAGATCCTGTCCACGCAGCTCGCCATCCACGAGCTCGAGGTGCAAAAGGAGCTCACGGCCCGTGCCGAGGTTCGTGCCCTGCAAGCGCAGATCAATCCGCACTTTCTGTTTAACACGCTCAACACCATCGCGTCGTTTACACGCACCGATCCGCTGCGTGCCCGCGAGCTGCTGCGCGAGTTCTCCTCGTTCTATCGCGCCACGCTCGACAACTCGGGGTCGCTTATCCCGGTCTCGCGTGAGGTTGCCCAGACCAAGCGCTACCTGACGTTTGAGAAGGCGCGCTTTGGCGAAGACCGCGTACTGGCGACCTTCGATGTCTCCGAGGATGTCGAGGACACGTTGGTCCCGGCCTTTGTAATCCAGCCCATCGTCGAGAACGCCGTGCGGCATGGCATGGGCGATGGCGATGCCCTGCGGATCGATGTGACCGTCCATCAAGACGGCGACGACGCAATCCTGATTGCTGTGGCCGACAATGGCGTGGGCATGGACGAGGGCACCGCCGCCAGGCTGTTTGATGAGCGCTCCGCCCGCCCCGATGCCAGTTCCCCGCAAGGCGGCGGCGCCGGCGTGGCCATGCACAATATTTCTGAGCGCATCCATCGCTTTTATGGACCGCACTCTTATACGCGCGTCGAATCGGCGCCGGGCAAGGGCACCAAAGTGCTCCTGCATCTTGATTTGTCAGAGAGCATCTTTGATATTCAAGGGTAAAATAAAAGGCTATGGGCTCAACGCCAAGCGGCGGATGCCCAGCGTAGTTTGTTGACGAAAGGTTTAATCCCTATGCTGCGTGCGATGATTGTGGATGACGAGGCCCCGGCCCGTTCGGAACTTCGCTTCTTGCTCGAGCAGACGGGCAAGATCG
>CATYHY010000072.1 GCA_958407085.1 uncultured Collinsella sp.
ACGGCGAGATTTCACCTCGGTCGAATTTACGGCGGGCGACCTCCGCGATCATGGCTGCGTTATCGGTACAGGCAGACAAGGGCGGCACCGTTACGCGAATCCCCTGACGCCCAAGCTTCTTGATCATCATCTCGCGCAGATGCGGGTTGGCCGAGACGCCGCCGCCGATGCAGTATTCCTTGCATCCGGTAGCGTGCAATGCGTTTTTGGCCTTCTTGTACTGCACGTCAAAGACAGCTGCCTCAAACGAAGCTGCCAGATCGGGCAGGTGAATCGTGCGCCCGGCCTTGGTCTCCTGCTCGATGTAGAGCGTCACGGCCGTTTTAAGGCCCGAAAGCGAGAAACGATAGTCTCCCCTGCTGTTGAGCGCACGGGGGAAATCAATCGCGCGGGGATTGCCTGTCTCGGCCAGCTTGGAAATGATGGGGCCACCGGGATAGCCCAGGCCCAGCGCCTTGGCCACCTTGTCGAAGGCCTCGCCCACGGCGTCGTCGAGCGTCTCACCGAGCACCTCGTAGTCGCCCCACGCCTTCACGTGCACGAGCATGGTGTGCCCGCCCGAGACAAGCGTGAAGATGAACGGCGGCTTGAGGTCGGGCTGCGCCAACAGGTTGGCAAACAGGTGCCCCTCCAGATGGTTGACGCATACGAGCGGCTTGCCGGCAGCGTAGGCAAAGCCTTTGGCAAAGGCAACGCCCACCACGAGGGCGCCCACCAGGCCCGGACCCTGTGTCACGCCCACGGCGGCAAGCTCGCTGGGGGCAATGGCTCCACCCTCAAGACCAAGCGATGCTGCGGCATCCTCGAGCGCCGCATCCACGACACTCACAATCACCTCAACGTGTTTGCGCGAGGCGATCTCGGGCACCACGCCGCCAAAGCGGGCATGAAAATCAATCTGTGTCGACACCTGGTTGGCCAGCATATTGCCATCCGCATCGATAATCGCCACGGCCGTCTCGTCGCAGGAACTCTCGATAGCGAGCACTAGGCGGCGGCGCTCAATTTCGGCACGCTCCCCCTCGGAGCGCCCAGGCGCAGGCAGCGGCCATACGCGCTGCTCTGCCGCCGTCGGCTCGGGCGAAGCATTGTCGACCGGAAGCACGAGGGGCAGCGGAGCCGTCATGACGATGGCATCCTTGCCGGCACCATAGTAGCCGCGGCGACGGCCAGCCTCGGTAAAGCCCAGAGCGTTATAAAGCGCAATCGCTCCCTCGTTGCCGTCCTCGACCTCGAGCGAAGCCGTGGTGCAGCCGAGCATCTGGGCATCATAGCTCACGTGCGACAGCAGTTTGCGGGCAATGCCCTCACGGCGATGTACCGGGTCGACGGCGACATCCAGAATCTGCACATCACCGTCCACGACCATACCGCCGGCAAGGCCCAGCAGCTTGCCGTCGTCGTGTGCTACCCACCAACTACGCGGCACAGCGACGTCCTCGCCCAGTTCGGACAGGAACATGCCCGGCGTCCACGCCTCGTGTCCGGCACCTTCAAAGCAGGCAGCCTCCAGCGCGCTCGCGCCCTCGGCATCCGCCGCGCCCATGGGACGGAACTGCAGATGACGACCGGCGAGCTCATCGGCAACGCCCGTAATTTCACTCTGCGCACTCTCGGCAAGACCAAGACGCTTGCGCTCGTTTTCCTCGGCATCCGAAAGGCGCGTGTAAATCGGCAGGACGCGAGCCGGATCGCCGTCACCCGCAGCGTGCGCGAGCAGCAAGCCCTCGCCCGAAGGCCACCACAGGTCGCGCTCCACGCAGCGGGCGGTCTCGTCCTCACCCAGCAGCTTGCCATAGCGCACGAGACCGTCACCGGTCAGCTGAACCTGGTCCCAGTCCGCCGCTTGGCGCCACTCATCGAGCGCCACGGCGGTCTTGACCACGTGTTCGCGCTCAAATTGGCGCTCGGGACCCTCATCGACCAGCATATACAGCGCCGGATATACCTCACCGCGCATAGCATCGGCCAAGATACCAAGCTTGCCGCGCACGCCAGCCTTCCACGCCGTCCAAGCGCAAGCGTCGAGCGTCGACACGCCCAGCAGCGGAACATTGGCACCACGCGCGAGGCCCTTGGCAGTGGAGATGCCGATACGCACACCCGTAAACGACCCCGGGCCGCGGCCGACCACGTAGTAACCAACATCGCTGCGATCCAGACCGGCTTGAGCCAGCACGCCATCAACGGTATTCACGAGCTCAACGTTGGCGTGGCGGCGACACATGTGGTCGCCACTCACGAGCTTCGTCTCGCCCGTCTGTCCATCAATCCAGCTTGCCGCGCAGGCAAGCATGTCGGTCGAGGTATCGAGCGCCACCACCAGCGCGTTGTCGTTATGCAAGCTCATCTTGTACAGCCTTATCAATCAAATGGGAAAGCTCCATTGCGCGGTCACCGTGCGCCTCAAGCGTTATCGTTCGCACATCGCTGTCGCCCTCATCACGCTTGAGCGTCACCGAAAGATACTCATCCGTCAGCTCGTCCTGGAATTGTTCGCCCCATTCCAGCAGGCAAGCACCCTCATAGCCCAGCACATCGAAAATGCCCGTATCCTCGAGCTCGTAGGCATGCTCCAGGCGGTATAGATCAAAGTGAAACAGCGGAATACGACCTTGATCGTGAACGGCCATGAGCGCAAACGTAGGGCTCGTAACCATATGCCCATCGCCCAGCCCGCGCGAGACGCCCTTGGTAAAGTGAGTTTTGCCCACTCCCAGGCCACCGGTCAGGATGAGCACATCGCCGTCCTCAAGGCACGGTGCAATTAGCTCGCCAAAGTACTCCGTATCGGCAGCGCAAGTCGTTTTGTAAGTACCTACCCCCAGGCGCTCCAGGGACATATATGCTCCTTATTATTCCGAGGCGTCCTCTGGTGCGGGATGTCGCTCCAGATAGTCGCCCAGCATCTTAAAGTCTTCCTCCAGCAGCTCCTGCCACGCCGGATTGCGCAGCGCTGCTGCCGGATGGAACGTGGGCATTACTACAAAATGCCCCATCTGGTGGAACCTGCCGCGCAGCTTAGTAATGCCAATCTCGGTCTTAAGCACAAAGTGCGTCGCGGGGTTGCCGAGCGTCACGATAATATCGGGCCAGATGCTTCGAATCTGCTCACGCAAAAACGGCGAGCAAGCCAGCACTTCCTCGGGACGCGGATTGCGGTTTCCCGGCGGGCGGCACTTAAGCACGTTGGCAATGTAGACGTCTTCGCGTTTGAGGCCCGCCAGCGACAAAATGCCGTTGAGGTCCTCGCCTGCCGCCCCCACAAAGGGCTCGCCCTGCAAATCCTCATTGCGGCCCGGCGCCTCACCAATAAACATCACGCGAGCGCGGGGGTTTCCCACGCCAAACACGATATTGTGACGCGACTGGTAGAGCTGGCAGAGGTGACAATCGCCCAGAACGGCCTCGATCTCCTCGAGTGCGACCTCACGTGGTGCCTGATGGGTATGGCCGGGGATGTGCATGACGCCCATAGCGGCTCCTACACGTAGACCTTGTCGAGACGCATGCCAAAGCCGCAGGCGACCTCGTAGTTAATCGTTCCGCGCAGTCGGGCCATCTCGTCCATAGTGATCTCGGCATCGCCATCGCGGCCGACAATGATCATCTCGTCACCATACTCGGCCTCGGGAATCTCGTGTGCCGGGTTGGACTGAATGGCGACCATAAACTGGTCCATGCAGATATTGCCAACCTGATGCACGCGCTCGCCGCGATACAGCACATCCATACGATTGGAAAGCGTACGCGATAGGCCGTCGGCATAACCGATCGGCAGCGTGCAGATCTGAACGCGCGTGCGCGGTACGCGGTAGGTAAAACCGTAGCCCACGCCCTCACCCATCGCAGGGTGTGCCACGCGCGTCACGCGCGCATGGACGCTCATAACGGGATCAAGCTGCATCACGCGGCCACTCAGCTCGCACGGCTGCATGCCATACAAGCCAACGCCGGCGCGAATCATATCAAAATGCATCGAGGGGTCGAGCATCGAGGACGGCGTGTTGGCGCAGTGCACGATACCGCACTCAAAACCCGCATCCTTAATGGCTTGAACGGCCTCGGTAAAGCGCTGACACTGCAGCTTGTAGTCCCAGCCCGAAGGTTCATCGGCCGTGGCGAAGTGCGTAAATACGCCGTCGCACTGAATACCGCGATGGAAATTAATACCGCGGACAAAGTCGAGCACCTGTGTGTAGTGTACGCCGATACGATTCATACCCGTCTCGATGGCGAGATGATACTTGCCCACCTTGCCCGCCGCGACGGCACATTCGCCATACGCAAGAGCAAAGTCAGACGTATAGACCGAGGGCATGATATCAAACTCGAGCAACGTCGGAATGGCCTCGATAGGCGGCTCGCTTAGGATGAGGATGGGTTTCGTGATCCCGCCCTGTCGGAGCTCAACGCCCTCGTTAACCGTCGCCACGGCAAACATGTCGGCACCGGCCGAATACATGATCTTGGCGCACTCAACAGCTCCATGACCATAAGCATCGGCCTTGACCACGCAGCACAGGCGCTGACGTGGATTCAACAAGTTCTTATAGGCCCTCGTGTTGCGACGGAGCGCCCCGCGGTCGATCTCGACCCAGGACCAGCGCGTCAAATCGGCTTTATTCATGATTAGTCATCCGACCCTTCGTCCATGATTCCCAGATCTTCGAGCGCATCCTTTGCCGCCAGTTCCATGGCGGGACCGATCAAGTCGATAAGATCGGTCGCGATGACGCTCTTCTCACCATACTCCGTCGCCGCGGCAAAACCGGCGTAGCTGTGAAGTGCGACGGCGTACGAATACAGCAACTCCCAACGATCCATCTCGTCGCGCATGGTGGCAAGCGTGCCGGCCAAAATACCCGCGAGAACATCACCTGAACCGGCAGTTGCCAGAGAAGCCGGACCCGAGAGCGGCAGCAGTACACGCTCAACGCCACAGATAGCCGTCGTCGGCCCTTTGGCAATGACCACCAGATTGTCGGAGCCTGCAGCCCAGACAACCTTCTGCGCGGCTGCAATCGCGGTACCAAGGTCGTTCACCTCGTCACCGGCAACCAGACGCGAAAGCTCACGATAGTGCGGTGTCATAACCAACGGCTGCTCGCGACGATACATCTCGGGGTTACTATCAATACCGTCAATGGCAATCTTAGCAAGGCAGTTGAGTGCATCGGCATCCAAAATAAGCGGTACATCAAGCTCGAGCAAGCCCGAAACCACCTGCATAGCGCCGGCAGACGTCGTCATACCGGGACCGCACAGTACGCAGCTGTACTTCTTTGCAATCTCGCACACCGTCATGCGCGCAGCGGCGCCAAAGGAGCCGCGGGAATCAGACGGAATAGCAAAGACGGGAATCGAAGGAAGTGCAATGCGAATAAGATTAGCGCAGGCGTCAGGAGCCGCGACTGCCACGTAACCAGCACCCGCGCGAGCTGCAGACTTGGCCGCCATAATGGCAGCACCAGGATATTGTGCAGATCCGGCGACAATAAGCACAGAGCCACGGGAATACTTATCGATATTCGTAGGTAGTGGGGCAAAGTAATCAACTAAGTCACCGGGCTCGACAATCTCGGCGGCGTGGTCGACATCATCGATGACCTCGTCAAGACGGTCGTAAAGATTGCCGCAGATCAAATCGCCAGCATACTCAGGGCCATCAGCGCTATACAGACCAATCTTGGGCGCAATCATCGTCACCGTATGTTCGGCACGAATGCAGTCGTCATCAACAACGCCCGTCTCGGCATTCAGGCCCGAGGGGACATCAATGGATACGACACAATCGGCGCATTCATTGACCGTAGGAATCCAGATGGAGAACGGCGCACGCAGATTCCCATGGAAACCGGTACCAAAAATGGCATCGACAACAACATCGGCCTTATCGATCAAAACCTCGAGTTCGTCACGCGAGGGGCCGACGCAAACGTGCACATCGCGGCCGGCAGTACGACGAGCAACATGACGTGCCAGAGCAGCAGGAATCTCATCCGGCTCAACCGGAGAAACGATATCGACGTCCACACCCTTATGGCTCAGGATATCGGCGGCAACCCAACCGTCGCCGCCATTATTACCAAAACCGACCAGAACGAGAACCCGATCGGGATTGAGCTTCAAGACCTCGTTGGCGGCAAACTCACCCGCTAGCTCCATAAGCTCGGCCTTCGAAGTCCCTTCGCGTTCGATGATATCCTCGAGACGAACGACTTCTTCGGTACTCAAAACCGGTTTCATCTATGCTCCTAGCGTATCTTGCGAAGCATCGCCCAGGTGCTCCGTCAATGCTGAATTCTGCAGCTGCTCAAGCTCATCTAAAACAGAGCGAGCCTCTTTAAATGTCTGCGCTACGCGTTTCTTGGTGCTCACCTTTTCATCTTTTGGCTTAGGCCGAGCATCTTCGGTAATCGCGATGGCATTCGCAACGGCTAAGTCTCCTGTAAGCGTAATGGAAAGAGCGACCTCAACAACACCCAGCTCATGAGCGATCTCGAGTGCACGGCCCGAAAGCAGCGCCTTCGGTTTGCCGAGTTTATCACGCGTTACCGAAACATCCTTGCGACCCACGCCTTGACTAAAACCCGTGCCGAGAGCTTTAAGCACCGCCTCGCGCGAAGCAAAGCGGCTCGCATAGTGAGCAGCGGGACGCGATGATACATCGCAATACGCACGCTCTTCTTCGGTAAACACACGCCGAGCAAACGACGGCGTCTTTTCAAGAATTGATTTCATCCGGGAAATCTCGACGATATCAACGCCGATACCAGCTTCAGCCATGTTCACCTCCATATCGCACAGACTAAGTTATTGTAGCCCGTTCGCAGAAGATGCGACAAACGAGGGTTATAAAACACAGCTACTATGTGAGACAAAAGCCCGTAAACGCAAAAAGGGGGAGGCCGCGAGGCCTCCCCCTTCTCAGTTCAAGCGCACG
>CATYHY010000073.1 GCA_958407085.1 uncultured Collinsella sp.
TGGCGCCGCTGCTGGCAATCGTCGTCGTGGTCGCGGTGCTCAACTTGTTTACCGATCAGAGCGGGCGCATCTTGTGGCAGCTCGGCTTTCTGCAGATAAGCGAGGGCTCGCTGCGTTCTGCGGCGTTTATGGCGTGCCGCCTGACCCTGATGATGGCCGGCATGAGCGCCATTACGCTCACCACCCCCACGCTCGACCTCACCGCGGGCTTTGAGCGTCTGCTCGCACCGTTTGCGCGCGTGGGGCTCCCTGCGCATGAGCTCGGCATGATCATGGGTATCGCGTTGCGCTTTATGCCGCAGTTTGCCACCGAGATGAAGCAGACGGCCGATGCGCAGGCGAGCCGCGGTGCGCGCGTGACGGGAGGCCCGCTCGGCGGCGTGCGTATGCTCGGCAGTGTGGCCATTCCGCTGTTCACGGGCGTGTTCCGTCATGCCGAGACGCTTTCGGCCGCCATGGATGCGCGTTGCTATCACGGCGAACAGGGACGCACGCATCTGCATGCACTTACGTTTGGCCGCGGCGATGCGTTGGCGGCGGTGGTGACGGCGTTGCTGCTCATCTGCGTCATCGTCATCAACCTTCAACTTGTTTAGGCGCGATTTGAGCGCAAGAAAGGGGTCCCTATGACCGACAACGACCGCACGGCTCAGCTTGAGCGCGCCTGTTCGTATCTCAGGCGCATTCCGGCGTGGTATCTGGCCACGACCGATGTAGCCGACGGGCATCAGCCTCGCGTGAGGCCGTTTTCGTTTGCCATGGTCGATGACGGTAAACTGTGGTTTTGTACGTCGCGCGACAAAGATGTGTGGGCGGAGCTGAGCGCGAATCCCAAGTTTGAGCTCTCGGGCTGGAAGCCGGGGGAATGTTGGATCGTATTGACCGGCGAAGCCGCACTTGAGGACGACGCAGTTGCGAGCGACAAGGTGCGTCAAGCGGGTTTTAAGCACATGGTGGGCATTGGCGAGGAACACGAGAGTGCCAACGACGGCCGCCTTGCTTTCTTTTCGGTCCGCAACATTGCCGCGCGCTTCTGTGATATCGACGGCAGCGAGGAGCGCCTGGAGCTCTAGCTCGCACAAACCAGGCTCCCAAACTAGCTAGTACAGGAGGAAACGTGGACGGATTGAATACGGTGCTGGAGTATCTGACGTCGGTGCCGGCGTGGTATCTGGCGACGAGTGTGGACGGGCAGCCGCATGTGCGTCCGTTCTCGTTTGCACAGATTCAGGACGGCAAGCTGTGGTTTGTGACGGCGCGCACCAAAGATGTGTGGCAGGAGCTGCTGCAAAACCAGCGCTTTGAGGCCACGAGTTGGTGGCCGGGCCATGGCTGGCTCATCTTGCGCGGGCGTGCCGGCTTGGATGACCGGGCTTTAGACGAAATGCGCGAAGCCGGGTGGAAGCATCTAGAGCACCTGGGCGAGCACTATGAGGGGCCTAACGACCCCACGCTCGTCTTCTTTAGCGTCGAGGATCCCGAGGCTTTTATCTGCAATCACGACGAATGGGTGCCGGTCGAGCTCTAGCCGGCTGGCTCATCCCAACAACTTAGTTTTCGCATGGGCGGGCCCCGTATTGCCCGGTGCCGTTAGGAGCGCCGGTCAATACGGGGCCCGCTCCATTTGTCAATTCCTTCAAGCGAATGTGTCGGGATTGTTTCAATGCATGAATATGCAAGCCATTTACGTGTTCATGCATCTTTTGGTGCTAAAGTTTCAACCCACTTCATAACGACCACTGCGAAATGCGCATCGGTGCATAAATCGCAGACAAGGAGTCTGATATGTCATTGAAGGTTGGAATCGTCGGCGCGGCTGGATATGCCGGAGCCGAGCTCATTCGCCTCGTGCTCGGCCATCCCGAGTTTGAACTTGTTGCCATTACGTCCAACGCCGATGCCGGCCGGCCGCTGTCTTCGGTCTATCCGAGCTTTGCCGGCGTGAGCGATCTGGTTTTTACCACGCACGACGCCCCCGAGCTCAAGAGCTGCGATGCGGTTTTTCTTGCCGTGCCGCACACGGCTGCCATGGCACAGGTGCCCGCGCTCCTTGCCGCAGGCGTTTCCTGCTTCGATTTGTCTGCCGACTACCGTCTGAGCGATCCGGCCGTGTTCGAGGCGTGGTATGCCGCCGCGCATACGAGCCCCGAGCTGCTCAAGACGCGTGCTTTCGGCCTCCCCGAGCTGTTCTGCCAGGACTTAGAGACCGCTGCTTCCAGCCATGCCGACGGCAAACCCGTGCTGGTCGCCTGCGCCGGTTGCTATCCCACCGCAACGAGCCTTGCTGCCGCTCCTGCCGTGCGTGCGGGCTGGGTGGCCGAGAACGGTCCCGTGATCGTCGATGCCATCAGCGGTGTAACGGGTGCCGGCAAGTCCTGCAACGCTCGTACGCATTTTTGCAGCGCCGACGAGAACTTGGAGGCCTATGGCGTAGGCAAGCATCGTCATACGCCCGAGATTGAGCAAATCCTTGGCCTGACCGATCGCATCGTCTTTACCCCGCATCTGGCACCGCTCAAGCGTGGCCTGCTCTCCACGGTGACGCTGCCGCTCACGCCGCAGGCCATCGACTCCCTGGCTCTTGAGGACGTTGTCGACTATTACAAGCAGTTCTATGCCGGTCGCACCTTTGTGCGCGTGCTCGACGCCGACCAGCAGCCCAAGACGGCTTCGGTCGTCGGCACCAACGCCGCCCAGATTGGCCTCGCGCTCAACAAGCGCGCAGGCGTGCTGGTGGCGACGGGCGCCATCGACAATCTGTGCAAGGGCGCTGCGGGCCAAGCAGTCCAGTGCGCCAATATCGTCTTTGGCTTTGACGAGCGACGAGGCTTGCCCACAGTGGCGTGCCCGGTGTAGCACATTCGATTGTTAACGATTTGGTAGTCGGGCATCGAGTGGGGCGCCACTCTTAAGCTGGTCTCATGATTACGACTGGCATGGCGCACCAACCGATGTCCGTTTTTTGTTTGACATAAGGAGTCATAAAGACGATGAATACCGACCTGATTGATATCAAGATTCGCGCCGTCGAGGGTGGCGTTACGGCAGCGGCCGGCTTTAAGGCCGCAGGCATCCATGCGGGATTCCGGAAGAATCCCGAGCGCTTAGACTATGCGCTCGTCATGCCCGATAAACCCTGTCCCGGCGCCGGCGTGTTTACGACCAACCGCTTTTGCGCGGCGCCCGTGCAGGTGAGCCGTGCCAACCTGGGCGGTGCGGACAAGGGCTACGGTATCATCGCCGGTGTTTCAATCAACTCCGGCAACGCGAACGCCGCCACGGGCGAGACCGGCCTTGCCTGCGCGCGCGAGACCTGCAACATCGCATCGCAGGTTATCGGCTGCGAACCCCAGCAGATCCTGGTTGCCTCCACGGGTGTGATTGGCCAGATTCTGCCGATCGACACGTTTGAGACAGCCATTCCTGCTGCCTACGAGGCGCTCTCCGCCCACGGTGGCGCCGATGCCGCTCGCGCCATCATGACGACCGACACGCACTCCAAGGAGTACGCCGTGTCCTACGTCAGCGAGGCTGCGGGTCATGCGGGCAATGTCTATACGGTGGGCGGAATGTGCAAGGGCTCGGGCATGATCATGCCCAACATGGCCACCATGATCGCAGTTATCACCACCGATGCCCCCGTCGAGCCTGCGGCACTTCATGCCCTGCTGCTCTCGACCGTCAAGCAGACCTTTAACAAGGTAACGGTCGATTCCGACACCTCGACCAACGACACCTGCATCATGCTTGCTTCTGGCGCTGCTGCCGCAGATGCCGAGGCCATCGTCGAGGGCACTGACGCCTTTGACGAGTTGGCCTTTGCCGTGCACGAGGTGTGCGAGAGCCTGGCGCGCAACATCGCGGCCGATGGCGAGGGTGCGTCAAAGCTCGTGACGGTTAACATTACCGGCGCCGCCAACGACGAGGAAGCCGATATCGCCGCCCGTGCCGTCGCCAACTCGCCGCTCGTCAAGACCTGCATCGCTGGCCACGACTGCAACTGGGGCCGCGTTGCCATGGCGCTCGGCAAGTGCGGCGTGAAGTTTAATCAGGAAGACGTTTCCATCGACATGATGGGCATGCCTGTCTGTCGCGACGGTCTGACTGTTCCCTTTGACGAGGACGAGGCTCTGCGACGTTTTGAGGCGCCCGAGATCGTGATCTCGGCCGACCTGGGCGCAGGCGACGCGGCAACGACCGTGTGGACCTGCGACCTCACGCACGAGTACATCTCCATCAACGGCGACTACCGTTCCTAGATTCCAGGCGCGCTGCGCATCTTGCCGCGATTGCGGACAGTGGAGCACGGCGCGATAACGATACGAAAGACGAGGCAGATTATGAAATTCGCACGCGATTGTCGTTCGAGCGAATCCAACGAAGCAACCGCGCAGCTGCTGTTCGAAGCACTGCCGTGGATTAAAAACCTGACCGGCAAGACGGTTGTTATCAAATATGGCGGAGCAGCCATGGTTGACGAGCAGCTGCGCCGCGACGTGATGAGCGACATCGTTTTGCTCAAGATCATCGGTATGCGCCCCGTCATCGTGCATGGCGGCGGCAAGGCTATCAACGAGGCGCTGAGCCATTACGATATTCCCGTCGAGTTTAAGAACGGCCAGCGCGTGACCACGCCGGCGACTATGGATATCGTGCGCGAGGTGCTGGGCGGCAAGGTTAACCAGGAGCTGGTTGCTGCCATCAACCACCACGGCAACCTGGCCGTGGGCGTGTCGGGCAGCGATGCCGGCACGCTCATCGCCGAGCCGCTCGACCCCGAGCTCGGTCGCGTGGGCAAAGTGACGCACGTCAACACCGACTATATCGAGCGCTTACTCGATAGCGAGTACATCCCCGTCATCGCTACCGTCGCGGCGGGGGAGGACGGCGGTTTCTTCAACATCAACGCCGATACCGCCGCCGGTGCCGTTGCCGCGGCGCTCCACGCGCATAAGGCAATCTTTTTGACCGACGTCGATGGCCTGTACAAGGACTTTAGCGACAAGGACTCGCTTATCTCCAACCTAACGCTCGACGAGGTCAACGAAATGCTCTACGGCGGCGAGGTCGATAAGGGCATGATTCCCAAGCTGCGTGCGGCTGTCGATGCGCTTACTGGCGGCGTATTTCGTGCCCACATCATTAACGGTACTACGCCGCATTCGCTGCTCCTGGAGCTGCTGACCGATGCCGGCGTCGGCACCGTGATCCATTCCACCGAGACGGCTTACGAGTTCGATACGCATCCGCATCCGCTTTCGACGTTTGCTGCGCGTCTGACCGAAAACCTTGACGAGGTCGAGAAGCTTCAGACGGTCTAGCTGACCCGCAGCCGCCCCATTCCTGCACCCATAGCCCCGCGCCGTCTGGCGCCCAACGAAAGGCATCCCATGTCACTTGCAGCTCAGCAATCGCTTGAATCCCATTACGTTATGCATACCTTTGGCCGCTCTCCGGTCGAGTTTGTCGAGGGTCACGGCATGAAGCTCACCGGCGACGATGGCCGTGAGTACCTCGACTTTCTTGCCGGCATCGGCGTGTGCAGCCTAGGTCATGGCGACCCGGCTGTGCTCTCGGCGCTCGAGGCACAGACCAAAAAGCTCATGCATGTCTCCAATTACTTCTACATCGAGCAGCGCGGACAGGTCGCGGCGCTGCTGTCCAAGCTTGCTAACGACGACGTAGATGGTGCGCGCGTGCTTGCCGATGCCGTTGTCGCCGGCGATGAGACCACGGCAGCTGCTCTTGGTGCCCCGGCTGCGGATGAGCAGGTTTGGGAGACCTTCTTTGCCAACTCTGGCGCCGAGGCCAACGAGGGCTCGATGAAGCTCGCGCGCCTGTACGCCAAGCGTGCCGGTAATGGCGGCAACACCATCGTGTGCATGCGCGGCGGGTTTCACGGCCGTACGCTCGAGACCATTGCCGCCACCATGCAGGATTGGCTGCAGGACAGCTTCCGCCCACTGCCGGGTGGCTTTGTGGCCTGCACGCCCAACGATGTCGATGAACTGCGTGCGATCTTTAAGCAGCTGGGCAGTGAAATTTGCGCCGTGATGCTCGAGCCGATCCAAGGTGAGAGTGGCGTGCACCCCATGACCGAGGAGTTTATGGCGGCGGCGCGCGACCTGGCACACGAAGTGGGCGCCGTGCTTATCGCCGACGAGGTCCAGTGCGGCATCTTCCGCTCCGGCAAGCCATTTGCATTCCAAACCTATGGCGTGGAGCCCGACATCATGAGCCTTGCCAAGGGCATTGCCGACGGCGTGCCCATGGGTGCCGTCGTGGCAAAGAAGGAGATTGCCGACGTCTTTAAGCCCGGCGATCATGGTTCGACCTTTGGCGGTAGCTGCTTGGCCATCGCGGCGTGCGCCGCGACGCTCTCCGCGCTCGTGCGCGGCGATTATGCCGACCATGCTGCCAAGGTAGGCGCCTATATGGAGGCAAAGCTCGCCAAGCTGCCGCACGTGACCGAGGTACGTGGTCGCGGCTTGATGCTCGGCTGTGATTTGGATGATGCCGCGGGCGACGCGCATGGTGTTGTTGCCCGCGCGCTGGCCGCCGGTGCCGTGATCAACGCTACGGGTGCGCATACGCTGCGTTTCCTGCCGCCACTCGTCTGCGAGGAAGCCGACGTGGACAGTCTGATCGAGATCCTGTCGGGTGTTTTGGGCTAACGCGGCGCAATAACTCAATTTGGACCGAGTTCCGGACTGCGGACGTGCCCTATGCGGCATGATTCAGCGGTCTGGAGCCCGTTTTGCCTTAGATTTGCTAAGGCAGGGAGACCTGCTGGTCAAAAAACATCAAATATGAGTACTGTTACCGATTTGGTAGCAGCAATTTTGGACTAATAAGGCCAGATGGCAAGTCGAAATGGTAGCGCACAGAGATGTGGTGTAAGAGGCGGGGCATGCCCCGCCTCCGCCCTTT
>CATYHY010000074.1 GCA_958407085.1 uncultured Collinsella sp.
ACAGGCTGCGCTCATCGTTGCCGATGATCACGGGAATCCAGCCGTAGCGCTCGTAGTACAGGTAGTGGACGGCCTCGGGCAGCTTGTCCTGCTTGACGGTAATCGTCAGCTGGTCCTCACACTGCCATTCGACCTTCTCGATAGCGCCCGGCACTGCAGCACGCAGGGCCTCGACGTGGCTTTCGCAGCGACGAGCGTAGTCCTTCTTTTCAGGTTCTGCCATGGTGCTAATTCACCTCGCTTGTCTTGGTCTGGGAACTGAACACCATGCGGTAGAGAGGAGCCTCGTGGAGCTCTTCGACGCTCTGGTTCAAAACGACGGACGTTGCATCCTCGACGCCGCTCGTGATGGCGACCGGGGTGGCGATACCGAACCACATGACCACGATCGCGAGGGCGATCTCGGGGATGATCATGAGGGCGGGCACCTCGTGGCGCTTCATGCCCTCGGGCGCCTTGCCGAAGATGGACTTGAGCGCGATGCCGGTAAGGGCAAAGTACACGCCGGTGAGGCCAATGGCCACGAGCACGACCACCCAGATGGGACCGGACTGGACGCCGGCCACGAAGGTGAGGAACTCGGAGATGAACAGGGCGAACGGCGGGAAGGCGGCGAGCGCGAGCAGGGCGATGATGGTGAGCGCTGCCGTGACGGGAGCGATCTCGACGACGCCCTTGATCTTGTTCAGGTCGCGGGTGTGGTAGATGTGCTGGATGTTACCGGCCATGCAGAAGGCGAGCGCCTTCGTGAAACCGTGGAAGATGCAGTGCAGCAGGCAGGCGGCGATACCGAGCGGACCACCGATACCCAGGCACAGCGCGACCACGCCGACGTTGTCGACGGAGGAGTACGCGAAGCGGCGCTTGATATCGTCCTGCTTAAAGATGCACAGGGCGGCCACCAGGATGGACAGCGTGCCCAGGATGAGCAGGAGCGTACGCGGATAGGTGTCGCCCACCGTGATGATGGACAGGGAGTAGAAGCGGATGATCACCAGCATGGCGCACTTGAGCAGCACGCCCGAGAGCAGCGCGGAGACCGGGCTCGGAGCCTGGGAGTGCGCGTCGGGCAGCCAAGTGTGCATGGGGAACAGGCCCGCCTTGGTGCCGAAGCCGATGACGATGAACGCGAACGCGAGGCGCACGAGCATCGGGTCGAACTGGTCGGCGTAGGGCATGATGGAGGTGAGGAAGGCTGCCTCATGCGCGTTGGGCATGATATCGGCGGCGTTCGCGTAGATGAGCAGCGTGCCGAACAGGCCGAAGGCCACGCCGGCGGTGCAGACCATCGCGTACTTCCAAGACGCCTCGAGCGCCTGCTTGTTCTTGTAGATGCCCACGAGGAACACGGTCGACAACGTGGTGGCCTCGACCGCCGCCCAGGTGAGGATGATGTTGTTGGACAGGCAGGCGAGCAGCATCGTGAAAACGAACAGGCTAAACAGCGCGTAGTACTGCTTGGTGCGCTCGGCCGGCATGGTCTTCTCCTCGATATCGATCTTGATATAGGAGATGGAGTACACGCCGGTGATGAACCCGATGATGCCTACCAGAAGGACGAAGATCGACGAGAGCGAATCGAGATGGAGCCACAGGCCCAAAGCGTCGATATTCTGCCCGCTCGAGAGCATGGTTCCCGCGGTGACGACCGAAAGGACAAGGGTCGCCGCGACGGAGATGGTGTTGAGCCCCGCGAAGACGTTGTAGGACGTCGTCTTGGGGAGCGCAGCCATAATCAGGGAGAACACGAGAGGACAAGCGAGCAGGGCGACCGTCAGCATTGAAACATCCATGGCCTACCCCTTCAATTCGGTCAGGTCGTGGGAGTCGAGCGACTTGGTGTCGTTCCAAATCCTCACGACGACGGCGGACATGATGATGACGGCGAAGATGGCGTCGGTGGCGATGCCGATCTCGATGATCTCGGGGGCCGTGGGCGCGAGCAGAGCGAGCGTCACGTGGCTACCGTTCTCCATAAGGCAGTACCCGAAGATCTGCTTGAGGATGTTGCGCTGGGAGATGATGCACGTGAGGCCGACGAAGAAGTGCGCGAAGCTGATGGCGAGGGCCGGAGTGGCCACCTCGGCGGTGGGCAGGCTCAGGCGCGTGACCACCGCGAAGCAGACGGCCACCTCCAGACCGGTGAGGATGATGGTCCAGGCCGGCTTGATGGAGGAGGTCAGCGTGCTATCGGCAGGCGAACCCATCTTCTTGTAGGCACGGTTGAGAATGAACGGAACGAGGATCACCTTGGTGACGAAGGCCGACGCGGCCCACATGAGAAGCTCGGTGGCACCGGTGGTGAGGCCCAGGGCGAGCAGCACGCCCACCAGGACAACCGACTGGATCGCGTACCACTTGATGGCGGACGGGATGGTCTTCGAGACGACCACCATGGTGGAGGTCACGATCAGAAGACCGCCCAGGATATTGACTAACGAATAACCCATGTCCTACCTCCTAACCCATCCAACTAGAGGACAGAGGACCGGCGACGACGACCATGATCATGAGGACGACGAACACGAACGCCATGGCGCGCGGAAGGGGCTGGCCGGCGGCCACGGTCTCGCTCGGCTCACCGGGCAGGACCTTACCCATCCAACGCAGGAACCATGCGAAGGTGGCGACGGTCTCGACGACCATGACGCACACGAGGACAAAGATGACCGTGTTGGTAGCACCAACCGCGAAGCCACCGGAAATGATCTGGAACTTGGAAAAGAACGTGCTCATGGGGGGCACGCCGGCGATAGCGGTCGCGGCGACCGCAAAGCCCACGCCCGTGACCGGGTACTTCTTCATGAGGCCCTGGATCTTGGGCAGCATACGGGTTCCCAGCGTGAAGCTGAGAGAGCCAGCGATGAGGAAGAACAGGGTCTTGGTGAACGCGTGGTTGAAGATGTGCTCGACGGCGCCGTTAAACGCCATCTGGCTTCCGAACACGGAGAGGCCCAGGCCAAAGAACACGTAGGCGAGCTGCGCGATCGTCGAGAAGGCGAGCAGGCGCTTCATATCCTTCTGGGGCAGGTACATGAGGAAGCCGAAGAGCATGGTCACGACGGCGTCGATGATGGCGACCCAACCGACGATCTCGGGGATATCGCCGGCGCTCGCAAGAGCGCGGGCGAACACGCACACGCCGACCTTAACCATGGACGCGCCATGAAGGTAGGCGGAAACGGGCGTGGGGGCCTCCATTGCGGAGGGCAGCCACATGTAGAGCGGGAACTGGGCGGACTTGGCCCAAGCAGCGAACAGGATGAGCAGCAGCACGACGGTCTTCATACCGGAATCGAGCTGGGAGATCGCGCTCAGCGCGAACGTGCCGGTTCCGGCGAACAGGAAGGCCGCGCCGATGTAGAGTCCCAGAGCGCCGATATGGGTGATGATGAGCGCCTTCATACCGGCCTTCTTGGCCGTGGGCGTCATGTAGTAGCTGATGAGGCCCCAGGAGCACACACCGGTGATCTCGAAGAAAACGAGCTGGCCGACGATGGTGGAGCTGTAGGCGAGACCGGCCATGGCGCCGATGAACGTGGAGAAGTACACGTAGAAGCGACGACGGGGCGCGTCGGGATGCTCCTTATTCTTATCGCTCATGTACGGGAACGAATAGATGACGACGAGCAGGCCGATAGCGACGAACGCGGGTGCGAGCAGCGTGCTCATCCGGTCGAATATGAAGCCCATGACCAAGGTCTGGCCCATACTCGCCCAGGTTACATCGACCGCGTTCATGCCGTTTCCGGCAAACGTCGCGGCCAAGCCAACGGAAGCGACCGTGGCGATGCCGCCGGCAAAGGCGCAGATCCATTTAGCGTAGGGACGCGGCAGCATGACGATGAGCAGGGAGCCCAGCATGGGGACGGCGATCGCCACCATGGCAAAGAGGGACAAGCTCGATTCGATTGACATAGTTTCTCCCTTCTCCCTACACGCCTACGACGACGAAGACGAACGCGAGGACCGCGATGCCGACGACGGCCCAGGTCTGGTTACCGAGCACCTTGAAGCGCGAACGGGAAACGGAGTTCTCGAGCACGCCGCAGACGACGAAATCGACCAGGCACTTGACGAGGAAGACGACGGCGCCCACGAGAGCGGTGACGCCGATGGTCGCGGGCTCTCCCCAGGGGATGAAGATGGAGGTGAACCAAGCGACGACAACGACCTGCTTCATGCCCATGGCGAGCTTCATCATGGCCAGGGACGGGCCGGAGAGCTCGGCGAGCGGGCCCTCCTGGAGCTCCTGCTCGGCTTCGGCCTGATCGAACGGAAGCTTGCCGAGCTCCATGTAACAGGCGGCCGCGAAGGCGACGCCGGCGAGGATAACGGCGACGACGCTCGAGACGTTGCCCGTAACGATGTGCTGACCCATGGTCGCAATGTCCGTGGAGCCGCACACGATGGCGACGGTGAACAGCGCGATGAGCATGGACGGCTCGATGAGCACGCTCATGAGGAGCTCGCGGATACCGCCGAAGCCCGCGTAGGCGTTGGAGGAATCCACGCCGGACAGCGCGAAGAAGAAGCGGGACAGCGCGAGCGCGTACATGATGGTGATGGCGTCACCAAAGACGGGCATGGGGCTCTGGAGCGTGAACATGGGCAGGCCCATGGCGAGCATAAACGACACCGCGAGGAACAGCGGCGGCATGATGCGCAGCACGAAGCTCGAGTCGGAACTCACGGACTCGGGACGCGCCATGAGCTTCGCGAGGTCCCGGTAATCCTGAAGGATGGACGGACCGCGGCGATTGTGCATCTTCGCGCGAATCACACGGGCGAGGCCGGAGAAGAAGGGCGCGACCAGCATGACCACGAGGCCCTGCGCCATCGCAAGAACGATGTTCATAATATCCTCTCCCCTCTCTAGACCATGACCACGGCGAGCACGAGGAAGACCACGAGCGCCGCGACGATGTAGCAGATGTATACGGAGTAGTTGCCGCCCTCGATCTTGGAGGCGAGGCCGGCCAGCTTGTCGGCACCCTCGCTCGGTGCATCGACCAGGAAACGGTCGGGCAGGGGCTCGACACCCTGGGCGACACCGGTGAGCTTCTGGAACACGTGCGCGATGGACCAGCAGATCTTGGTGCATACCTCGCGCAGGGTGTAGAGCGGGCCCATGAAGAGTTCGACGTCGGACGCGAAGCTCGTGGCGACGACGGGCATGTGCTCGTTGGGCTCGTAGCCGCACGCCCAAGGGTCGGTCTTCTTAGCGGGGGCCTTGGCGCCGAGGCAGGACCTCAACGCGAACGCAAGGCCGGTGAGGACCACGAGCGCGATGGCGATCGCGGGGGTGGAGGTGGCGGCACCGGAAATCTCGTTCACGAGAGACACGCCCGAGGTGGCTGTGACGGCGGAGCCGGCAAGCACGCTCTGGGCGACGTCGCCCAGAACCGGGGCGATGACCGGGGAGCCGATTCCCAGTACCACGCAGATGGCCGCGAGGAGCATCTGCGAGAACAACATCGGAGCCGGGGACTCCTTGGCGTTCGCGGCCTCCTGGGAACGAGGGCTGCTCGCGAACGAGACGCCGTAGGCCTTCACGAAGCACGTGACGGCCAGGGCACCGGTGATGGCGAGGGCGGCCGCGGAGGCGACGGCGAACACCATGACGACCGGGTCGGAGAGCGTCGAGATGTTGAACAGGGACTGGTAGGTGAACCACTCGGAAACGAAGCCGTTGAGCGGCGGGATGGCCGAGATGGCAAGGGCACCGATGAGGAAGCAGACGGCCGTGACCGGCATGCGGCGGAACAGACCGCCCATCTTCTCCATGTTGCGCGTACCCGTGGCATAGAGCAGGGAGCCCGCGCCGAGGAACAGCTCGCCCTTGAACATGGCGTGGTTGAGCGTGTGGTAGAGGGCGGCCATGAGCGCGATCGTCGCGATGACGTCGTTGCCCAGGGCGTGCGCCGTCATGGACGCGCCGACACCGAGCAAGATGATGCCGATGTTCTCGACGGAGTGATAGGCAAGCAGGCGCTTGATGTCGTGCTCGTGGAGGGCGTAGACGACACCCAGGACCGACGAGATGGATCCGAAGACCAGGACCATGAGGCCCCACCAGAGCTGGACGCCCGAACCCGCGAGCAGGTCGAGACCGACCTTGAGGATTCCCAGGATGCCGATCTTGATCATGCCGCCGGACATGAGGGCGGACACGTTGGACGGCGCCTCGGGGTGCGCCTGGGGCAGCCAGGAGTGCAGCGGAATGATACCGGCCTTCGCGCCAAATCCGAAGAACGCGAGGACGAAGCACGCGGAGGAGACGGCGGGTCCAAAGTCATGCGTACGGAAATCACTGAAGCTGAAGGAACCGCCCACGCCGTTGGTCATGAGCAGGAAGCTCGCCATGATGAGAACGAAGCCCACGTGCGCGATGACGAAGTAGAGCCAACCGCCCCTAATGGAGTTCTTGTTCTCCTCGATAACGACAAGGAAGTAGCTCGTAAGGGACATGAGCTCAAAGGCGACCAGGAACCAGAACACGTTGTCGGCGGTGATGACGAGCATCATCGAGGCGACGAAGGTGTTCATAAAGAAGCCGGCGCGCCCGACCTTGCCCGGGTACTCGTCGAAGTAGGACAGACCGTAGATGAAGCCCGCAAAGGCGAGAATCGAGATGAGGACCACGATCAGGCCCGCAAGGCCGTTGAGCAAGAGCTCGAGACGGGCGAACGGGAAGAAGAAGACCGTGTTGAGGGACGAAACGTCGCCAAGCACGGCCTCGAGGCCCGCGATGAACGACAGCACGGCCGCGACGGCGCCGATCAGGCAGCCGGCGGTCTTGGCGGCGTTGTCGGCCTTAATCAACAGAACCGAGGCGAGCGCACCGATGCACGAGACGGCAAGCGATGCGATAAACAGC
>CATYHY010000075.1 GCA_958407085.1 uncultured Collinsella sp.
CCTACCGGGAGTAGCCCCGACGGTTGACAAAACTATAGGAACACCCAATGACTATGAAAGGTATCCATGGAAACGATCATCAACGTCGACGATGTCTCGTTCTCCTATGGCACGCAGACCGAGCAGGCGCTCAGCCACATCTCGCTCAGCGTGAACAAGGGAGATTTCATCGGCATCATCGGGCCCTCAGGCGCCGGCAAGTCTACGCTTGCCGCCTGCCTGTCGGGTGCCGTGCCCCACCACTACACCGGCACGTTCTTTGGGTCCGTCATGGTTGACGGCCACGACACCTGCGAGGTCTCGCTGACCGACGTGTCGCAAATCGTCGGCAGTGTGCTGCAGGATATCGACACGCAGATGGTCGCCTCGGTCGTCGAGGACGAGATGCTCTTTGGCCTCGAGAACTTTGGCGTTCCCCACGACCAGATCGAGCAGCGCGTGAGCGAAACGCTCGAGACCGTCGGCATCAGCGACCTGCGCGCCCGCGAGATCGCCACCCTCTCGGGCGGACAGAAGCAAAAGGTAGCCATCGCCGCCATCCTCGCCATGCGTCCGCGCGTCTTGGTTCTCGACGAGCCCACCGCGGCACTCGACCCCGCCAGCTCCACGTTGGTTTTCGAGACGCTGCGTGAGGCAAACCGCGCACTTGGAATCACCATCGTCGTCGTTGAGCAAAAGGTCGCCCTGCTCTCAGAGTACTGCAACCGCGTGCTCGTGCTCAACCATGGCGAAATCGCGCTGCAGGGCGAGCCACACGAGGTCTTCGCGCATACCGACGAGCTCCGTGCCATCGGCGTCGACTGCCCTCGCGTCACGCGTATCTTCAATAGCCTCCAAACCGATGGCCTGGTAAGCGGCACCCCTTGCTTGGATGTCGATGAGGCCGAGCGCCTGATTTCGGACATCGTCGACCCCGTACACGCGGTCATCGAAGCCCAGGCGCCCGCCGGTTCCCCGCATGCACCGTCGTTGCGCCCTCATGCCAAGGACGCCGAGCCCGTACTCACCTTCGACCATGTTGAGTTTGCCTATCCCAATGGCGGCGCCGCCGTCCACGACCTCAACCTGACCCTCTATCCCGGCGAGCTCGTGGGCATCGTCGGCCAGAACGGTGCCGGCAAGACCACGCTCACCAAGCTGCTCACAGGCCTGCTTAAGCCCGCCTCGGGCAGCGTGCGCGTCACGGGACTGGATACCGCAGCCGTTCCCACGAGCCGCATCGCTCGCGAGGTCGCGACCCTCTTCCAAAACCCCGACCGCCAGATCTGCAAGGACACCGTGCTCAACGAGGTCGCCTTTGGCCTGGAGCTTGCCGGCATCGACCGTGCCGAGGCTCTGCGTCGCGCCCAGCTCGTCATCGACCGCTTTGGCTTGCCGGCCGACGAGGCGCCCTTCTCGCTCTCGCGCGGTCAGCGACAAATGGTGGCGCTTGCCTCCGTCGTAGTGGTTGAGCCCAAGATCGTCGTGCTCGACGAGCCCACGAGCGGCCTTGATTACCGCGAGTGCATGACCGTCATGGAAACGGTGCGCACCATGGCCGAGCGCGGTTGCGCCGTCATCATGGTCTGCCACGATATGGAAGTCGTCTCGGATTTTGCCGAGCGCATTGTGGTAATGGCCGACGGTCGCATCCTCGACCGCGGCCGCACGCACGAGCTATTCTCGAACATCGATCTCATGCGGCGTGCCTACGTGGAGCCTCCCCAGGTTATTGAACTCTCGCGCCGTCTGGCATCTTCCGTCTCGCCCGCTTTTGCGCAGGTGAGCGAGGTCACCGATGTCGTTCGAATTACCAAGGAGATGATCCACCGTGGTTAACGTCATCGACTACATGCCGGGCGATACGCTGCTGCATCACCTGAACCCCGTCGTCAAACTGGGCCTCGCCGCCGCCATCATCGTCGGCATCTTCTTGTCCGACTCCTACGTGGCGCTGCTAGGCTTTTTGGCACTCACCCTTGCGCTGGGTGCCTATGCCGGCGTCGTCAACCGTCTGTTCTCGCTGCTCAAGTTGCTGATTCCGCTCGCGCTTATCATGCTGGTGCTCCAGCTGGCCTTTATGCGCGATGGCAACGTGGTGTGGGGCTTTATCACCGACACGGGCCTCATCACAGGATCAAAGGCCTGCCTGCGCCTGCTGGGTGTGGCGCTACCACTCATCCTCATGCTCATGGTGACCAAGCTCAACGACCTTGCCAACGCCTGCGTCGAGGTGCTGCACGTACCGTATCGCTATGCCTTCACCTTTACCACGGCGCTGCGCTTTGTGCCGGTGTTTGGTCAGGAGATGAACGCCATCATGGAGGCGCAGACCGCACGCGGCGTCGAGTACGACACCAAGAACCCCATCAAGAAGCTTAAGCTCATGCTGCCACTGTGCGTGCCGCTGCTCATCTCGAGCGTGGGCAAGACCGATGCCACAGCCTTGGCGGCAGAACAGCGCGGCTTCTATCTGCGTACGCGCGCCAGCTCGTACAAGCGCTACCCCATCAAGGGCCTGGACATCGCCGCGCTCATCGTCAGCATCGCCCTCATCGCCATCGGCTTCCTGTTCTAGTTCACCACCGACAGCAACCGTCCAACGCAAAAGGCCTCGGCTCGCACCAAACGAGCCGAGGCCTTTACTGTTTCACCAGATAAAACCTACCAAAATAAACCTGTCCCTTTTTGGCGGGTCGGAAGCTAGAGGCGGTAGGGGACGCCGCTGCGGATGATGGATTCGCGCACCAGGACATCCATGGCGTCGAGGGTGATCTCGGGCATCTCTCGGTACTTTTGCAGCACCGATAGCTCGGTGCAGGCCAGAATGACGCGGTCGCAGCCGCTACGGGCGAACTCCCACATCACGCGGTCGAACTTATCCATATCGGGCTCACGTCCGGCCTTCACATCATCGTAGATAAGCGACATCACATCGTTCTGACGTTTCTCGCTGGGATAGACGACCTCAACACCCGCAGCCTTACATTCGCGGCCGTAGACACCCGCGCCCACGGTTCCGTCGGTGCCCATGATGCCAATCTTGTGCACCGGCTCGGCCGGCATACTCAGGTTGGGGTCGAACTCGCACTCCCCCATCACCGCACCGGCCAGAGCATAGCGCACCGACTCACGCGGCATGTGGATAATCGGCACCTTCGTAAACGACTGGATCTGGTCGTAGAAGTAGTGCGACGTGTTGCAGGGAATGGCAATGTGCGCACAGCCCAGCGACTCGAGTGCCTGGGCACACTCTTTCATGGTCGCCAGCAGCTTGGCATGCTCGCCGGTCTTAATGGCCAACGTGCGGTCGGGCATGGTCGACTTGGAGAGCACCACCATGTCGATATGTTCCTGATCGCAGGCAGCAGCCGTATGACGCACCACCTGGTCGTAGTAATACGACGTGGCCTCGGCGCCCATGCCGCCGATAACTCCCAGCTTTTCCATCGCCGCCTCCTTGGTGACGCCCACGCAATTGCGCGTATCATACCCGCGCCCGCCCGATGCATACCGGACGGGCGCCGCGCTCATCTACTTGTAATACGTCTTGAACAGCTTAAAGTGGCGCAGCTTGGTGTGCCACATGCGCAGCCAGCGGTTAAAGACAAAGTCGCCCTTCATAAACGAAGGGTCGGCGCCCTTGCCTTCCTTGTCCAGGCGATGCACCTTAGCGCGCAGCTCGGGATCCTTGACGTACTTGTCGACGACGCCCATGGGGACGACCATCCACAGGGCCTCGTCCTGAGCCGTCACAAACTCCGGCTCAAACGGACGGTTGAACACATACTCGTCCACCACATACTTGGCAACGTTAAAGCCGCTGTTGGTAACGTAGTAGTTGCTGCGGCCCTGGCGCGTGTTGAAATCGAAGAACTTAAACGAGCCGTCGCGCTCGTCGTACTTAACGTCAAAGTTGGAATAGCCCACAAAGTGAAGGTCCTCGAGCAACTTGCGCACGCCGCCCATGAGCTCGTCGTTGGGCTCGGTAATGATACAGGCATGGTTGCCGACACCGTGGGGCTGATGCTCCTCGAGCAGCACATGGCCCAGGCACATCATGCGCACCTTGCCGTTGCGGTCGGAATAGCTGGTGAGCACGCGCATGTACTCGTCGTTGCCGGGCACGCGATCCTGCAAGATCAGGTCGTCGGTGTAGCCGCTGGCATACGAATCGCGAATGACCTGTTCCAGCTCGGCGCGGTCGGCAATCTCATAGGCCTTCTTCTGGCCCTCGAACTCATGCTGCCACCACATGATGCCGTCAGAAGGCTTCAGAATCATCGGGTAAGGAAAATCGATCTGGTCGAGCACTTCGGCAGGCGCCTCACCCTGGGCATTAAGCATCGCCTTGGTAAAGGTAAACGTGTGCGGATAGGGCACGCCATGCTTCTCGCACAGCTCGTAGAAGATCTCCTTCTTCTGGCACTGCTCGAGCATGCTGTAGGGCGCGTAGGGAGCGACGATGTTATCCGCCAGCTCATGAGCATCTTTGGCTTGAGCCACGAGAGCGACATAGTTGTCGCCACAACCCACAAGGACAATCGTCTTGTCGGCATGCGCTTGGGCAATGCCGTTGACGGTTTTGAGCATCACGGGCATGGTGTCGATATCCACGTTGGGCGTGTAGTCGATAATCTGGCTGCGGTACGCGGGACCCGTCTGATACTTGCCAAAGACCAGACTCTTGACCTGGTACTCCTCGTAGAAGGCGCGCGCCACCGAATAGGCGTTGATGTCGCCACCAAGCAGCACGGGAATGAACTCGCGCTCTGTAAATTGCAATGCCATGGAAACTTCCTATCATGAACTGCCCACACAACGGGCGGTCTTTGCGCAACTGATTTATTCTAGCGTGCCAAGCCGCCGGCGCCCAAAGCTCCACCGTATCTATGGCAATCGACGTAATCGTCCAGCACGAAGGCCAGCACGAAGACGGCGCTCACCGTTGTATGACAATGGGCAATGAACCTACCATTGTTGTAGGATTCAGCGTATTGACATCCTCAAACGAAAGGCGCACACGTGCCCCAAGACCATCCGACCGATAATCCCATCCTCAATGCCGCGAAGCGCGAGCTGGCGGAACGTGCGAAAGCGACCGCTCCCCTGTGCATGGCAAACGACGCCTACAACGGACCCGCCCGCATCGTCTCGATCAACACGTCGGCGCACAAGGGCACGCGCAAGTCGCCCGTCGCCGATGGACACGACACCGTTATAGAGCAATTTGGCCTCGCCACCGATGCGCACGCCGGGCATTGGCACCGCCAGGTCTCTTTTTTAGCCGCGGAGTCCATCCAGACGGCGCAGGCACGCGGGCTCGACGTACACGAGGGTGACTTTGGGGAGAACTTCACAACCCGGGGCATCAACCTGCTCTCGCTCCCCTTGGGCACGCAGCTCAAGCTTGGCAGCGAGGTGCTTGTCGAAATCAGCCAAATCGGCAAGGCCTGCCACACACGCTGCGCCATCTACTATCTCGCCGGCGACTGCATCTTTCCCCACGAGGGCGTTTTCGGCGTGGTACTAAAGGGCGGAGAGGTCTACGCCGGCGACGATATCCAGGTAATCAAACTCGGCGACGGCACCTGTTCGTTCACCCCCGCCGAGGCCCTCGAAGAGATTGAGCGGGCTCGCCAGAAGGGCACGCTGTAGTTATAAAACCCCACGTTGAGATGGCTTTTACAGCCCAAAACTCCTCTCAAACAGGGCTCTGTAACGTTAAAGTTGAACTCTATGGTTTCTCAACAATTCATCATAACTGCAGGTCAAAGCCAAAGCCTCAAGTTCAACTTGACCCTTTGGGACCTTTAAGGTTCAAGTTGAGGTCGAAAGCAGTAGTAGAATACCGTTCGAACCATAACCTACGATTGATTGCAGAGGGACTGGATGCAGCATTCGAATCATCGCACCGCAGCGCTCATTGCGTCGAAGCCGGCTCGTATCATCACGAGCGCCGCGCTCGCCGTTGCGCTGACGGCCACGCCGATGCTCTCCCCCGTTGCGGCGTATGCCGCCTCGCAGGCAACGCAGGACCAGCTTTCCGCAGCCCAGCAGAAGATCGAAGCCGCTACGAGCGCCTACAACGACGCCCGCACCAAGCTCGATGACCTGCAAAAGCAGATTGACTCCAATGAGGCAAGCATCGAGGAAATCGAGGCTAAGCTTCCCGAGCAGCAGGCCAAGGCAAGCTCCGCCATGCGCGATCTGTACAAGTACCAGAAGGGCACTAACCCCATCGTGAGCTTCCTGGTCAACGCGCAGAGCCTGGGTGAGTTCATCACGACCTGCAAATACACCAACCAGATCACGAGCTCGAGCGTCGACGAGATCGAAGAGCTCAATAATATGCAAACCGAACTCGAGCAGAACAAGGCCGAGCTCCAGCAGGCCAAGTCTCAGCTTGAGGCGGAGCAGAAAAACGCCGAGGATGCGCTGGCGCAGGCCCAGCAGCTCCGCAGCGAGGCACAGGCAAAAGCCGAGCAGGAAAATGCCGCCGAGCTTGCCAAGCTTGAGGCCGATAAGGCCGCTGCCGCCGAAAAGCTCTCGGGCGAGGGCGTAAGCGGCAGCAATTCCAGCAGCCAGGCCACCAACACCAACACCACCATCGACACCACGGTGAACAACGCCAATACCGGTAGCTCCGATTACGATTCGTTCATTAATGAGTGGACGAGCCGCATCGACAATTATCTCGCCGGCTCCCCCATGGCAGGCCAGGGCTATAACTTTGCCGTCGCCGCTTGGAATACCGGTGTCGACCCCCGTTGGTCCCCCGCCATCGCCTGCATCGAGAGCACCAAGGGTGCTTATTGCGCCAATTCTTACAACG
>CATYHY010000076.1 GCA_958407085.1 uncultured Collinsella sp.
CCGGCGGCCGTGTCTACGAGCAGCGCAACTTTGTGTATGAGGCGCTCAACAAGATTGACGGCATCTCGGTGGTTAAGCCGCGTGCGGCGTTCTACATCTTCCCCAAGATGGATGTTAAAAAGTTCAACATCACCGATGACGAGCAATTCGCCCTTGACCTGCTGCACGAGAAGAAGATCCTGATTACGCGCGGCGGCGGCTTCAACTGGGCTGAGCCCGACCACTTCCGCATCGTGTACCTGCCGCGCATGGAAGTACTCAAAGAGTCCCTCGAAGACCTCGCCGACTTCTTCGACCATTACCGCCAATCATAACGACAGAGATAGTCTGTCATTTAACGGGCGGCCCGTAACAGATTCGGGTCGCCCGTTTTCTGTTAAAGCTCGCGTTGTCGGCGTCTCGATCGTTTGGGCGAGTGGGAATCGCGTGTGAACGGAAAACTATATTCCAAAATGGAATACAGTGTGCTTCAACTGGAATTGATGTCCGTGTGTCCGCTTTTTTAGAATGTTCTCGACAAGATGAAAGGCGGTTCCAACCAATGATTATCGATGCAAATTCCTACTGGTTCGACGAGCGCATCTTTCATGACGAGACGCTCTGCGAACAGTTTTTGGCCGAGGTACCCCGCGCCTATGACACCGAAGGCTATCTGACCATGAATTCCGCCGGCAAACGACAGATCGTGATCGAGATGCCCGCCGGTTCTCCGGGTCTTAACTACATTGAGGGCGACTACACCCTCGAGAAGCGCTTGGCCGATATGGATGAGGCGGGGGTCGACAAGGCGATCCTCAAGCTCCCCGGCTGTCACGAGTGGATGTCGCTCGAGATGTGCCGGCGTTTCAACGACGGTATGGCTGCTGACGCGAAGGCGTCAAGTGGCCGTCTGATTCCGCTTGTCGCCGTGCCGCCCTTTGGCACCAAAGCGAATTTGGAGGAGCTCGACCGCAGGCTCGACGATGGTTTTGCGGGTGTGCAGCTCTGTGCTCACTACGGCAAGCGCTATCTCGACGACCAGGTCTTCTCGAGCTTTTTCGAGCACCTGAACGAACGCCATGTCACCGTTTACGTGCACCATGTTCCCGTGCCGGTCGAGAACGAATCGCTTCTCGCGTACGACAACCTTCGCCGCTCTTATGGCCGCTGCGTCGACCAAACTACGGCGATCGGCCGAGAGATCTTTGGCGATTTCTTTGAGCGCTACCCCAATATCAAGATGGTCCACTCCATGCTCGGCGGCGCATACTTTGCGTTCAAGGAGATGCTGCTGCCTCATGGTCCCAAGCGCCCTGATGCTTCTGGCCGTTTTCAGGTCGATACCGAGACCGTTTCCAGGCGCCTCGAGAACAACATCTATTTCGACATGTCCCATGCTCAGCCTTGGGGCAAGATACTCCTTACCTGCGCGGTTGACGTGCTGGGTGCAGACCATATTGTTTTTGGCACGAGCTATCCCGTTAAACGCGAGTGGCTCACCGAGGGTGTCGCCTGCGTTCGCGCTGCAAATCTGAGCGATACAGACAGCGACCTTGTGCTTGGCGGTACGGCGCAGCAACTGTACGGTGTCGAGTGAGCGGCAATCAGAGGGGAGTATCTGCCATGGACGAAGGAGAGATGAGGGCTGGGGCCGCTCGTGTGGCCATCGATCTTGGGGACGTGTTGCCGTTCGACGGTTTCGACGAACTCCGTCATGAGGTCTTCGCCCGTGCCCTTATCATCGAGGGGACGGGGCGACGCGCCTGCGTCCTTTCGCTTGAGGTCACCTCGATCGCTCCGGCTCTACTCGCCGATCTGCGTGAGGTTGTTGAGGATGCCGCCAATTGCAGCGGTGCTTATTCTTGGGTGGTTCCTACCCACACGTTTTCCATGCCTCACGTCCGCACTCCCGGGCATCTTGTCGACGATGCTGCCCGCAACCGCAACGAGCGCTATCGCGCAGCGCTCGTCGCTGCCGCCCGCACGGCTGTCGAGCGCGCTGTTGCGGGCATTCGCTCTGCCACGCTCGCCACTGTGGAGGGCGAATGCCCCGTGAACGTTAATCGCGACATTGAGACGCCTGCCGGCTGGTGGTTGGGCTCGAATCCCAGGGGGTTTGCCGACCACACGATGCCCGTACTCGCCATAAGGGATGCCGGGGGCGAGTATGTTGCCGTGCTCGCGACGGCGGACGTTCAGTCCTCCGTGCTCGACGGGTCGCGCGACTCCGAGGGGAGGCACATGGCGAGCGGAGACCTCTTTGGTTTTGCCGCCATGTCACTCGAGCGCGAGCTGGGCGGCGTTGCCCTGTTGCTGCCAGGCGCCGCGGGCGACCAAGGTCCGGCGGAGCGCGCCATGAACGTCATGTTCGATGCGGCCGGCGTTAAGCAGACGGTCGATGCCCATGAAGACGGATACCGCATGCTGCACCAGCAGGGGCAGGCCTTGGGCGATGCTTTGATCGAGGCCGCTCGCATGGCGCGTGAGGATGACGCCACCGGCATCGATGCCCGCACGGTCGACGTTTTTCTGCCCGCTCAGACACGCGCCGATTTTCACTCTTTGGCTCCGCACCGAACGTATGAATTTCATGCCGCTGGCGAGCAGCGCACGAGGGTCTATCTGCTCCGGCTGGGAAACGTCGAGCTTGTCGGCGTACAACCTGAGGTCTCGAGTGCATTCGGCGCCACTGTGCGCGCCGCTCGGTCCGGCTCTGTGTTCTTTACCACGCTCGTCAACGGCGGACAGAAGTACCTACCGGCTCCCGACGCGTACGAAAAGATCACCTATGAGGCCATGAACTCCGGTTTTGCCGCCGGATCCCATGAGCGCCTCGTCGAAATCATCATTGCCGCCTTGAATGCGGCGTGACACAGAAGGAGAACGTGCATGAACATTGGACACGCGTGCCGCAAAATCACCCCACAGGGCGACATCTACCTGATTGGCTACCGCAATCTTCCCAACCGTCTGGAGCCTGCGACAGGCGTCCATGACGACGTCTTCGCCAACGCCATCCTCTTCCAGCAAGGCGAACGTGAAGTGTTTCTCTTTAATGCCGATGTCCTCGAGTTCGAGGAAAGCATGGCCGAGGAAGTCAAGACGATGCTCGCCGAGCGCTACGGAATCGACCGTGACTGCGTTCTGCTCTCCGCGACGCACGACCACACTTCGATCGTCGCCTACCATCGCAGCTGGTGGACGGGAAAATTCAACGAGGACTACTATCGCTGGTTCCTCGATACCATCTGTCAATGCTTCGAAGAGTGCCGCGCCAACGCGCGACCTGCGACCTGCCGCATGGGCAAAAAAGTCATCACCGGTTTCTACGACAACCGCATCATCCCAGGTGAACTCGCCGACAATGAGGTCATTGTCGTATCGTTCTTCGATACCGAAGGCAAGCCATTTGCGGGCTTTGTGAACTGGGCGGTGCATTCTGCCTGTGTCGGACCCGACTGCACGGAGCTCACGAGCGAACTCGCCGGTCTTACCGGCAAAAAGCTCGCTCAGAGTCTTGGTTACTATCCGGCCATGGTCGTCGGTGCTGCTGGCGACTGTAGCGACCGCAATTTTCGCCAGGGACGCGGCATTCCCGAGGTTGAGCGTGTTTCGACCGGTCTTGCCGAGGCGATTTCCCAGATCAAGCTCGATCGCGAGGTCGTTCTTGACCGCATCGAGCCTCAGACGTTCTATCACACCGTTGCCCATGACGACTTTTCGCTCACGCTTAAGTGTGCCGTCATCAGTCTGGGCGGCCTGCATCTCTTTGTGTTCCCGAGTGAGCTTGGCAGCGACCTGGGCATTCGCATGAAGCGCGAATGCCCGGTCGAGGGAATAGTCTGCGGTTACACCAACGGCTATTTTGAGTATTTCCTTCCGGCGCGCGAGTACGGCCTCTCCTTTGAGACCGAGCGTACTCAGATTCCCCAGGGTGAACCGGAACGTCTGTGTGACAAGTTCTGCCAGACGACGAGACTTCTCGGCGCAACAGCTTCGCGTCTGTAGGCCTGATTGCGTGGCATGGGCCAATGAGGCTCGCTGCCATGTGATCGGCATCTTCCATCTTCTCTGCCGTTTCCCATCCCGGGCGTACGTGCGTCCGCGGATTTCAAAGGGGGAAGCGGGTTCCTTGCCCTCCCACGTCGACTACGGAGGCATGAAATCGATGCTATACCCCGCTCAGAAAAAGGAGAATTCCATGAAATACCAGAAGCTTTGCGATGAAATCATCACAAAGGTCGGTGGTCGAGACAATGTGTTAGACGTGAGCCACTGCATTACGCGTCTCCGCTTCCACCTCAAGGATGAATCGCTCGCCCAGACCAATGAGCTTAAGGCGACGAAGGGCGTCGTTGACGTTATCCAGGCCGGCGGACAGTATCAGGTCGTGATTGGTGCCACTGTCGAGGCCGTCTACAACGACCTTGTTCAGATTGGCGGGTTCGACTCCAAACCCGCGCTCGATATCGATGAAGGCGACGACGTCAAAAAGAGCGATCCATTCTCGCGTCTGCTTGCCATCATCTCCGAGATTCTGCAACCGGTTCTTGGCGTGCTTATGGCCGGTGGCTTTATCAAGTCGATGCTCGCGCTCTGCACGGTTGCCGGTTGGCTTGCCAAGGACAGCAATACGTATGTGACGCTCTCGGCAATCGGAGATTCGGTCTTCTATTACTTTCCGCTAATCATTGGCTGGACGTCGGCCAAGAAGTTCGGACTTAAGCCCGTTATGGGAATGGCGCTCGGTGGTATCCTCGTCTACCCGACGCTCGTTGCCCTTATGGGCGGAGATCCGCTCTACACGCTCGGCGCCGGCACGGTCTTCGAGTCCAATGTCTACGGTGATATTTTTGGCATCCCGCTGATCATGCAGAATTACTCATCGACGATTCTGCCTGCGATCTTTATCGTCTGGATTGCCTCCAAGGTGCACAAGGCCCTTTCTAACGCGCTGCCCGCGCTTGTGAGCTCGTTCTTCTCCAACATCCTGACGCTCCTCATTTGCGGCATCCTTGGCCTGCTTGTGGTCGGTCCGGTCATGACGGTCCTCTCCAACATCGTTGCCCAGATCATCTTGATGCTCATCAACTTCCAGCCCGCCATCGCCGGCTTCGTCATCGGCACGTTCTGGAGCCTGCTCGTCATGTTCGGCCTGCACTGGGGTATCATCCCGCTGTGGTTCCTCGATGTCGCAACCTACGGCTATGACCTCATTAATCCGCTCGTGTATGCAGGCGGTTGTGCCATCGCCGGTGCTGTGCTTGGCATGATCATCCGAACCAAGGATTCCGAGGAAAATGCTGCCGTCAACATTCCCGCCCTTGTCTCTTCGATTTTCGGTGTCAACGAGCCTGCGCTTTACGCCATCTTGCTGCCGCGTAAGCGCCTTATGTGGGCAACCTTTATTTCCGCTGGTTTAGGCGGCGCCATCGCCGGCCTCATGGGTGCCAAACTCTATGCCTTCGGTGCCTCCGGCCCGCTCGGTTTTCCGAGCTTTATTAACCCTGCCGGCATCGACATGGGCTTTATCGGCCTTGTCATCTCCGGTGTGGTCGCTTTCGTTCTGGCTCTTGTCGCCGCTATGGTGATCGGTACCAGGAAGGACGAGGGCGGTAAGGCGCTCAACATCTCGGTGGACTAGTCTGTCTGCGCACTTTAACTAAATATGCCTCGGACGGCGACGTGCCGCCCGAGGCATATTTGTGTTTTGTGCCGTTGTCAGCGTGTTTGCGGACACAAGTCTGCGGTTGTGGAGCAGCGGGGATTATGACGGTCGTGCCGCGGTGGAAGACGTACGGTCGCCCTGCAGGAGCTGACGGTAGGGGAGGAAGCCAATGAACGAGACGACAGCCTGCGAGTGCGCGGCGTTTCGCTTGAGGTAGAGCCTGACCTCGGAGGTCGTCGCGGGCTCGAGCGGCACCAGGGCTACCTTTCCGCTGGCGAGCGATTCCGCCGGCTTGCGCATGAGGAATGAGACGCCGGCGCCGCGCGCGACAAGGGAGATGATGTTCTCGGCTCGTTTGCCGGTGAACGTAACACGTGGGCCAAATCCAGCTTCGCGACAAAGGGAAAGGACGAGCTCGCTTACGAACGAGCCTTGGGGAAGCATGAGGAAATTCTCGTCGATAAGGTCGTCTATCTCGACGGTGTCACATTCGGCGAGTGGATGGTCGAGCGGAAGGACGGCCACGAGCCGGTCGGTCGTAAAGGGAATCTTTTTGAACTCCGGCTCGATGGCGCCGCTGTCACGGATGAAGGCCAGGTCAATGTCCTCGTGCAGGAGCATGCGCTTGAGTGTGTCGCCCTCGCCCTCGATGAGCTCGACAGAATATGAGGGGTTCGCCTGCTGAAAATCGATGACGGCGTCCGTGATCCCATAAGGGGCCATAATGGGGATAGAACCTACGGTGAGGTGCTCGAGCGGCTCACCTGCACCTATTTGAATGGCGGCAAGATAGCGATGCTGAAGCGTCGCAATTTTTTGAGCATAGGGGAGAAGCGCTTCACCTTGCGCGGTGAGTGTTACGTGGCGCTTGCTTCGATCGATGAGCTTGCAGCCGAGTTCGCGCTCCATTGCCATGATGTGCTTGGAGAGGGTTGATTGCGACATGAAAAGCAGTTCCGCCGCATCAAGAAACGTGCGTGACTGGGCTAAGATGGCGAATTCGCCAAAGCGGCTGATATCCATAGGGAGGCCTCCGGTACCCTCATTTTGGCAGGTGGCCTAAACCACGACGCCGTTGCAGTGGTCGATTTCGTGTTGGATGATCTCGGCGGTGTAGCCCGAGAAGTTTTTGATGCGGTGGACGAAGTTCTCGTCCAAAT
>CATYHY010000077.1 GCA_958407085.1 uncultured Collinsella sp.
CGTAGTTTTGCACCTCGGTCGTGGTGCCCTTGGCCTTGAGCGGCGAGTTGCAGTTGAGGGTGACGTTGGGGTTCATACCGTTTTGGATGGCAGTTGCCAGCGTAAAGGCCTTAAACGTGGAGCCCACGGGACGCTTTGCCGTAGCGTGGTTCACGTGATTCTCGTCGGCGTTGTAGTCGTAGCCGCCTACCATGCACTTGATGTAGCCGGTCTTGGGGTCAACGACGACCATGCCCATGTCCAGGCCGTCGAGCGAAAGCGTGTCGAGCTGCGAGCGCACAGCCTCCTCGGCCACCTGCTGCATGGTGGGGTCGATGGTGGTCTTGACGGTCAGACCGCCCTTAAAGAGCACGTCGGTGGAGAACTCCTGCTCAAGCAACTGCTTAACGTAGGAGACAAAGTAGGGCTGAGAGTACACATCGACGCCACTGCCCGAAATCTCGGTCACGTTAAGCGTGATGGGCTCAGCCTGTGCGGCATCGTGCTCTTCCTGCGTGATGTGGCCCAGACGCAGCATGTTGTCCAGAACCTTATTGCGGCGGGACAGCGCCAAGTCGGGATTAACCGTGGGGTCGTACTGCGAGGGCGAGTTGGGAAGGCCGATGAGCAGCGCGGCCTCGCTCAGGGTGAGGTCGGCGGCGGTTTTGGACAGATAGGTCTCGGCGGCGGCCTCGATTCCATATGCTCCATGGCCGTAGTAGATGGTGTTGAGGTACATCATGAGGATCTCGTCTTTGGAGTACATATCCTCCATCTTGATGGCGATATAGGCCTCGCGCACCTTACGCTCGATGGTCGAGTCGAATTGTTCCTCCTGCAAGATAGTGTTGCGAACCAGCTGCTGGGTGATGGTCGATGCGCCCTCGTGGCCGCCGGTGAGGGTTGCCACCGATGCGCGTGCAATGCCCCAGAGGTCGATGCCGCCATGCTCGTAGAAGCGCTCGTCCTCAACGTCGACGGTGCCCTGCAGCACGTACGGGGACACTTGGTCCTTGGTGATGGACTTGCGGTTTTGCGTGTAGAAACTCGCAATGGTATTGCCGTTGCAGTCGACGATGTCGGTGGGCTCGCTCACCAGATACGCGTTGGCATCGGTGTAGTCGGGCAGATCGGACAGCCAGCGGTTGACGTTGCCGATCATGCCGATGCCAAACGCTACGCCCGCGATAAGCAGAAAGCCCAAAAACGAGAGCAAGATCATGGGAAGGGCATGCGTCTTAGAGCGACCGCGCCCCTGTCGTTGGCGAGGACCCATATATTGACCTCCAGGTATGTCGTGCCGGGCGGCGGGTGCGCCGCTGGGGCAGGATGGACATAAGTTATTACACGATAAACCAAACGAGGCGCGCGAGGCCTCGTGTATGCTGGATGACGGCATTTTTCAGAGTGAATGCATACCTTGTTGGTAAGGAGTTTGCCGATGGCGATTCGGACGATGGGGCCGAGTGGACAATGCGATAACGAGCCGGGGGCTGCCGAGGCGGCGCTGCCCGAACTGCTGGCGCCTGCCGGCGGACTCGATCAGATGCTCGCGGCGATTGCAGCGGGCGCCGATGCCATCTATGCGGGCCTGGGCGGGTTTAACGCCCGCGTGAGCGCACACGGCTTTACCGACGACGAGTTTTTGCGCGGCTGTGCCGTGGCGCATGCACATGGTGTGCGCGTGTATGTGACGCTCAACGTGTTTGTGTTCGATGACGAGTTGGCCGACGCGGTGGCGCTGGGGGCACACGCGCATGAGTTGGGTGCCGACGCCTTGATCGTGGCGGATGCCGGTCTGGCCTGCGCGTTGCGCGCGGTGATTCCCGGGGTCGAGATTCACCTGTCCACGCAGGCGGGCGTCCATAGCGAAGGCGCCGTGCGCCTAGCTGCCGACGAGCTCGGGGTCGAGCGCGTGACGACCGCCCGCGAGCTGGCGGTCGACGAGATTGCCGCCCTGTGTGCCACCGGCGTGCCTATCGAGGTGTTCTGCCACGGCGCGATTTGCATTGGATATTCGGGCGCCTGCGAGTTTTCGGCCCTGCGGCGTGGGCGATCGGCGATGCGCGGCGACTGTACGCAGCCGTGCCGCTTGGCGTACGACCTGGTGGACGAGGCGGGGGAGAGCGTCGTTTCCGTGGAGGGCGATCGTCTGCTGTGCCCGCGCGACTATCTGAGTATCGCACACCTGCCCGAGCTTGTTGGGGCCGGGGTGGCGTCGCTCAAGATCGAGGGGCGCATGAAAAACCCCGACTACGTGTTCAACGTGGTGCGGGTGTGGCGTCGTGCACTCGATATGCTGCGCGATGGCACGTGGGATGCCGCTGCCGTATCGGCGCTCGAGCGCGAATTGGGCCGGTCGTTCAACCGTGGATTTACCGATGCGTATCTGCGGCGGCGATCGGGTGCTGAGCTCATGAGCTTTGAGCGTGCGATTAACCAGGGCGTGCGCGTGGGCCACTTGGTGACGGTGGGTCACGAAGAGGTGACCGTCGAGCTCGATGCCGCAGTGGCCGCGGGCGACACGCTCGAGATCCGGTTCTATCCGGGTGCCGATGCACGCCCCGATGTGCCCAAGCGCTGGCCCCAGGTGCCCTGCCCGGTGGATGCGGCGGCGGGGGAGTGCGTTGTCGTGCACTGCAAGCGCAAGGTCGATGCGGGCTGCGAGGTGTACCTGATTCGCAGTGCTGGCGTGCTGGAACAGACGGCGGCGGCACTGGAGCACATGCGGGTCGAGGCGGACGCGGTCGTGCCCGTTACACGCGTCGTTGAGGTGCTGCCCTTTGAGGGCGCCGTGACTGTTGGCGACGTGCCCGAGGCGGCGTTGGCGGAGCCGACGGAAAAGGGGGCTTCCGCTCGCGCGTTTTTTGCCTGGGAGCTGATGGATACCGATCCGTGTGACGAGCTCGATCTGTCCGATGCGACCGTGGTGCTCGACGAGGTCTGTCGCGCAGCCGATGCCTCGCGTACCCGTTCGCTTATGCGGCGTGCCGGGCACGTCGTCTGCCGTAATCTGGGTCAGGTGGCGATGGCGCGTGAGCTGGGCGTGGCGTTTGACGTTGCGGCACCGGTGTTTTGCGCGAACCGGGTTACGCTTGCCTGGCTACGCGGGCTCGGCGCGCGCCGTGTGTATTTGCCTGCCGAGCTTGTCGCCGACGACGCGGAGCGTGTTGCCGAGCTTGCCGCTTGCCCCGGTGTCTTGGGGCCTGTCGACGCCGATCGCCCCGAGCTCATGGTGTGCGAGCACTGCTTGCTGACTGCCGAGGGCGCCTGCGCCACGGATGCGACGGGGCAGGTCCGTTGCCGTGACTGCTCGCGCCGTCAGCAGATGCGCTTTTTGGTCGAACGTGACGGCACGCGTTTGCCGGTCGTTATCGACGCGTGCGGCAGGACGAGGATTTTCCTGTCGTAGGTGTTCGGTCGCGCCGTTTTGGTTATTATTAGTGGGTTTATGAACTTCGAGCACCGCCGTATCCGGTGAGGGTGCTATAGCAAAAGGAGGATACCCAATGCTGTCTGTCGACGAGCAAATGCGTATCATCACCTCGGGCGCAGCGCAGATCGTCCCCGAGGCCGACCTTCGCAAGAAGCTTGAGAAGGGCGAGCCCCTCAACATCAAGCTCGGCGTCGATCCCACCAGCCCCGACCTGCACCTGGGCCATGCCGTGCCTTTGCGCAAGATGCGTCAGTTCCAGGACCTGGGCCACAACGTCACCCTCATCATCGGTAACGGCACCGCGCTGATCGGCGACCCCTCGGGCAAGAACTCCACCCGCCCGCAGCTTTCGCAGGAGCAGATCGAGGCCAACGCCGAGACCTACGTGAGCCAGGCCATGAAGATTCTGGATCCCGAGAAGACCACCATCGTGCACAACGGTGACTGGATCCTGTCGATGGATCTTGCCGGCCTGCTGCAGGTGTGCTCCAAGTTCACCGTCGCCCGCATCCTCGAGCGCGATGACTTTACCAAGCGCTACCAGTCCCAGACGCCGATTGCCCTGCACGAGTTCCTGTACCCCGTGATGCAGGCCTTCGACTCCGTTCAGATCAAGGCCGACGTGGAGATGGGCGGCACTGACCAGCTCTTCAACCTGCTCGCTGGTCGCGAGCTCATGGAGAAGATGGGCATGGAGCCCCAGATTGCACTTACCATGCCGCTGCTCGAGGGTACCGACGGCGTGCGCAAGATGTCCAAGTCCTACGGTAACTACATCGGCCTGACCGACGCTCCCAAGGATATGTTCGGCAAGACCATGTCCATCCCCGACGAGATGATCGGCAAGTACTATCGTCTTGCCAGCTCGCTCACCCCGGCCGAGGTCGACAAGATCGACGCTGCCCTGGCCGACGGTTCCGCCGATCCCTATGAGCTCAAGCGCGCACTGGGCCGCGACCTGTGCGACACCTATCACGGCGCCGGTGCCGGTGACGAGGCTCAGGCCGAGTTCGACCGCGTGTTCAAGGAGGGCCAGCTTGCCGACTTCCCCGAGAAGCATGTCGAGCTGACAGTCAACGACGAGGGCCAGATCTACCTCGCAGGCCTGCTTAAGGACCTGGGCCTTTCGGCGAGCGCCGGCCAGGCCCGTCGCGACATTGACGGCGGCGGCGTCAAGATCAACGGCAAGGCCGTGGCTCCCAAGAGCTACAACATCGACCCGAGCGCCCTCAAGCTGGGTGACACCCTCTCCGTAGGCAAACGCAAGGGCTTTAAATTGGTCTAGCAAGTAGGTCAACCTAACATGTGCAATAGGGCCGCAGCCGGAACGATTCCGGCTGCGGCCCTTTGAGTTGCGGTGAAATAGTTCCTAAAAATGCCATACGGCGCCCAGGCAGGAACTATTCCACCGCAACTTTTCTTCCGCACCCAAGGGATCATTTGGCGGTGCCGTTAAGCGGATGGGGTGTTAGCGGGACCTCCTTTTGGGCATACAATGGCTGTTGGCTTGCTGCGGTGAAGGCTCGTCCGCTCCGCAGTTATTTCTACAGTTAAAGGAGTATGTATGTCCGTTGAGGTCATGAGGTCTGTGATCGAGGCTGCCGAGGGTCGCGTGCCCGTCGACACGCTGTTTACCAATGCGCAGATTGTCGACGTGTACGGTCAGCGCGTGGCGCCCGGTAGCGTTGCCGTCAAGGACGGCGTAATCGTCGGCGTGCTCTACGACGGTCGCGACGATGCCGCCGGCACCTACGAGGCTGCCGAGGTCATTGACTGCCAGGGTCGCTATATCGCCCCCGGCTTTATCGACGGACATCTGCATATCGAGTCCTCGAACATCCGTCCCGCCGAGTATGCGCGCATGGCGGCGACGCGCGGCACCACCACTGCCATTGCTGACAGCCACGAGATCGCCAACGTTTCCGGCCTGGACGGCCTGCGCTTTATGATCGAGGACGGTCGTCGCGCTCCTATTTCCATCAAGTACATGATGCCCTCGTGCGTGCCCGCACTGCCCGACGAGCAGGCCGGTGCCGTCATCACCGCTGCCGATATGCAGGCGTTTTTTGCCGAACATCCGGGTGATGTCTTTGGTCTGGGCGAAATGATGAACCTGCCGGGTGTCTTTATGGCCGACCCCGAGACCTGTGCTCGCATCGATGCTGCCAACCAGACGCCGTCCAAGCAAGTCGACGGCCATGCGCCACTTGTTGCCGGCAAGGACCTCAACGCCTATGCCGCGGCGGGCATTATCGCCGACCACGAGTCGACGATTCCCGAGGAGGCGCTCGACAAGCTGTCTCGTGGCATGTACGTGATGCTGCGCGAGGGTACGTGCAGCCACGACCTGGCCAACTTGTCGCCGATGCTGCTGGAGAACCCCGCCCGCGCCCGTCGCTGCTGCTTCGCGACCGATGACCGCGCCCCCTCCGACGCGCTTTCGACCGGTATGATCGACAATGCCTGTCGCGTGGCTATCGAGGCCGGTATTGACCCCGTGGTTGCCATCTCTATGGCGTCCATGTCCACGGCCGAGGCGTTTGGCCTGGACCACGGTTGCCGCGACCCGCACGAGCTGCGTGGCGCCATCGCCCCGGGCAAGCGTGCCGACCTGCTGGTACTCAACGACCTGACGTTTGCCACGGCTCCGCATCGCGTGTATGCAGCCGGCGCGCTCGTGGCACAGGACGGCACTTTTGTGGGCGAGGTTGCGCCCGAGACCGCCGAGGTCGCAGCGCTTGCCGATGAGCTGCGCGCTTCCGTTAAGCTGCCGAAGCTATCGCTCGACGTATTCGACTATGCCTTTAAGCCGGGCGAGGCCGTGATCGACGTGGTGCCGGGCAAGGCCATCACGGGCATGGTTCGCCCCGAGAATGCCGAGGGCCTGCGCCGCATTATGCTGATCGAGCGTCACGGCCGCGGCGTGTCGCTGCAGGCCGAGGGCGCCGATGGCGACGGTCCCGCTGGCATGGGGCTTGTCGGCAAGCATATCGGCCGCGGCTGGGTACGCGGCTTTACCATCACGGGCGGTGCCATCGCCTCGACGATCGGCCACGACTCGCACAACGTGTGCGTGGTGGGCGATAACGCTGCCGATATGATGACTGCCGTCGAGGCTGTTGGCCAGGGCGGCCACGTGCTGGTGCGCAACGGCGAGGTCGTGGCGCGTATTCCGCTGGCGCTCGGTGGCCTGATGAGCGAAGGCACGGCCGAGGACGTCGCCGCGCAGCACGACGACTTTATGGTCAAGGCGCGCGCCATGGGTATTGAGCCGCCGCTCGACCCCATCATGGGCATCATCTTCCTGCCCCTGCCGGTCATCCCGACGCTCCGCATCCGCCCCGAGGGCATGTTCGACGTCACCACCTTCAC
This sequence comes from uncultured Collinsella sp., assembly GCA_958407085.1. Taxonomy (GTDB): domain Bacteria; phylum Actinomycetota; class Coriobacteriia; order Coriobacteriales; family Coriobacteriaceae; genus Collinsella. The sequence continues at coordinate 6,788 of CATYHY010000077.1, forward strand.
CTACGCCGACTAGTCATT
>CATYHY010000078.1 GCA_958407085.1 uncultured Collinsella sp.
GCACGAGGTAGACGACGAAGGCGATGAGCACGTAGAGGATCATATTCCGTCTACGCTTGTTGTCATCCATCTCCATCTGCTTGAACTCCATCTACTGGGGTTGATAATGGTTTCTAGAATACCCAACCCGAGCGACGATAAACCGACGCCGGGCACGAAAGGACAGAGATGGCATCACTGTAAGTCGGCATGGTTCAAATCTATACAGGCGACGGCAAGGGCAAGACGAAGGCTGCTTTGGGGCGCGAGAGGATGTCGAGGAACTGATTGCGATAAAGCCCGCCACCACGGAACTCGTGCTCACCGGCCGCGGGCTGCTGCCGTTGGCCGACCTCGCGGACTTAGTCACCGAAATGCGTCCCATCAAACACTACTTCGACGAAGGCCTCCTAGCCCGCCAAGGCATCGAATACTAATTGATTCGTTTTCCGCCAACACCTACAGCTCATAAGGAAGTTGCGGTGGAATAGTACTTGTTTGACGGTCCGCAAGGGCTTTTCAGGAACTATTTCACCGCAACTTATCAGGGGTATCCGACGGATGAGCTAGGCGGTGGCGCGACCTAGCCAGTTGCCGCTGTGGTGGTAGATGGTGAACATGGTTGCGGTGATGAGCCAGGTTACGGGGTAGACCAGCAGTAGATGCTCGAGCGACGGATCGAAGGGCATGATCGCAAACACCCAAATCACTCTGAGTACGACGGTGCCAAAGATGGTGAGCATCATAGGCTGCAGACTCACGCCAGCGCCGCGAATGGAGCCCGACGCGTTCTCGATAATCGAGAAGATCGCGTAGAACGGCGCGATGAAATGAAGAATCGTCGTGGTGTACGCCGAAATCGAAGCATCGTCGACAAACAAACGCGACAGAGGACCCGAGAACACCAGGAGTACGGCAGACAGGCCACCAATGAGCATAAACGAAAGCACGAGCGACGTGTGATATCCCTTGCGCATGCGCTCGTAATTGCGCGCGCCAAAGTTCTGCGCCGAGAACGTAGTGATCGATACGCCGAGCGCCTCGGTCACCATCCAGATAATGCCATCCAGGCGCCCAGATAGACCCCAAGCAGTCGTGACATCGGCGCCAAACGAATTAACCGACACCTGGATCAGCACGTTCGAGATCGAATAGGCAGCCGATTGAAAACCGAGTGGCAGACCACACGAGATCATACTCTTGCAAATACCGCGATCGATGCCGAGCTTAGACAGCGAAAGACGCCATGCGCCCGGAGCGCGCATCATGCGCAACACGATCATCGTTGCATTGGAGCAAATGGTCAGCGCCACTGCGATGCCGCAGCCCAGCGCCTCCATATGCAACACAGCGACAAAGATGATATCCAGCACCACGTTAACCAGGCAGCCAGAGGCAATGATCACAGCGGGGCCGCGCGTGTCGCCCACGGCACGCAGCAGTGCCGTTCCCATATTGAGCAGCAGCGCCGCAACCATGGCGGCAAAATAGCAACGAGCATAGGCCACGCCCTCGGCCAAAAGTTCATGCGGAGTGTTCATAAGTACCAGCATGGGCTCAACGAACACTATGCCAAGAATCGAGAAAACGATACCGCCCACCAGCGCGAGCGTCATGGCCGTATGGACCGAACGGCTCAGTCGCTCATCATCGTGCTGACCAAAATACTGACCGGTAATGACCGCGCAGCCGGCGCCGACGCCAACGCAAAAGCCAATGCAGAGCTCGGTGAGCACCATCGTAGCTTGAATGCCACCTAGCGCGAGCTTGCCGCCAAACTGACCGACGATATAGGTACCGATAAGCGTGTAGGCCTGCTGAAAAAACGAACTAAAAAAGATGGGAACGCACAGCGAAAGCAGCTGCTGCCAAATAACACCCTGCGTTACATCGATAGCAGTAGATTTCTTAGCCACACGCCCTCCCCAAAAGCGTACGTCAACCGACAAAACAGTAATTAAAGACCTAAGCTAATAGCAGCTTAGCACCGACCGACGTCGACCGAAACACCCCGAGTCAGAGCCCGGTGCAAACTATCTGCCTAGTGATACAGCCCCGGCTGGTAGTGATACTCGTTGCTCACGTGCGGGCACAGCTGCCAAAAGGCGACGGCGCTCGCCGCGGCAACGTTGAGTGAATCGACCCCGTGCGCCATCGGAATGCGCACGGCCCGGTCGCAGCCCGCGATGGTCTTGGCGCCCAAGCCGGCACCCTCGGTGCCCATAAAGATCGCCAGGCGATCAACCTCCTGCAGCGCAGGATCGTCCAGCGAAACGGAGTCGTCCGTCAGCGCCATCGCAGCGCACGAAAAACCGGCTTCGTGCAGTGCCGCCAGGCCATCGTGCGGCCACACACGAGCCTCGCTGCCAATACGCGTCCACGGCACCTGAAACACCGTGCCCATGCTCACGCGGGCCGAGCGACGGTACAGCGGGTCGCAGCACGTCGGACTGACCAAAATACCGTCGACATTGAGCGCGGCGGCCGAGCGGAAAATCGCACCCACGTTCGTGTGGTCGACAATACCCTCGAGCACGCACACGCGCACCGGGCGCTCCCCCGCCGCCTCGACGACGCCACCCAAGAACTCATCAACCGGAATCTGCCGCGGGCGACGAAACGCCGCGAGCGCACCGCGCGTCACGTTAAAGCCCGTCAGCTGCTCCATGAGTTCCATGGAAGCTACGAACACAGGAACCGGACCTGCGCCCTCGCGCACGACAAGCTGGTCAAACAGCGGCATCATCTGGTCGAGCCAGCGTTCGCCCAAAAGAAAGCTCACCGGCTCGTATCCGGCACGCACCGCGCGCTCAATAACCTTGGCACTCTCGGCGATAAAGATGCCCTTTTGCGGCTCTAGCACGCAGCGCAGCTCACGCTCGGTCAGTCGCACGTAGGCATCGAGCCGCTCGTCCTCGAGCGAATCAATTCGCAGAACCTCAACGGCATCAGTCATAGCAGCCTGCCCGCACCCTTCTTTACAGCACATCTATACCAAACGAGGCGACGCTAAGCGCCGCCCCATACATTCAATCAACCCGATAATACCGTTCACGCCAGGCGATTTACGCCTCAACGCGACGATACGTCACGAACTCATAATCGACACCCTCGTCGCCCTCGCCCGAGGCAATCGTGGCAACACCGCCACGCCACGCAATCTCCCACGCGGGATCGGCGTCCAAATCGGGAAAGTACGTGTCCACGGCATGAGTGCAATGGTTGTGCGTGACCTCGGCCTCGGCGCAATACGGCAAAAACTGCCGATACACCTCGCCGCCACCGATCACCCAAGCAACGGGCTCATCGGCAACCGCGGCGAGCGCCTCGTCGATGCTATGCACCACGTCGACGCCCTCGACAGCAAAATCCTCGTCGCGGGTAAGCACGATATTGCGACGGTTCATGAGTGGACGCCCACCGGGAAAACTCAGCAGCGTCTTGCGCCCCATGATGACCGGGCAGCCCTTGGTGCAGGCCACAAAATGGCGCATGTCGGCGCGATTGGACACCACCATGTCGCCCTCGCACCCAATGCCCCAATCGTCACACACGGCAACGATAGCAGATAGCTTACACGTCATGAGCACCACCTACACCGCAATGGGAATGTTCTTGACCTGCGGGCCGTGCTCATAGCCCTCCACGATCAGGTCGTCGGTCGTAAACGCATAGAAATCGTGCACGTCGGGGTTAAGCGTTACCTTAGGCGCCGCAAACTGCGGACGCTCGATAAGCTCGCGGACGATATCGACATGACGGTCGTAGATATGGGCGTCGGCGATCACATGCAGCAGCTCGCCGGGAATCATATCGACCGACTGCGCGACCATCATCAGCAAAATGGCGTACTGGCACACGTTCCAGTTGTTCGCGGCCAAAATGTCCTGGCTGCGCTGGTTGAGAATCATATTGAGTGTAGGCTTATCGTCCTGCGGGCGCTGCGTGACGTTATAGGTCACGCTGTACGCGCACGGGTACAGGTGCATCTCGGACAGGTCGCTAAACACATAGGTGTTCGTCATAATGCGGCGGCTGTACGGCGTGTGCTTAAGGTCGTACAGCACACGGTCCATCTGGTCGAAATCGCCCTCGGCATAGTGGCTCTTCTGGCCAATCTGGTACCCGTAGGCCTTGCCGATAGAGCCGGTCTCGTCAGCCCACTCATCCCAAATATGGCTGTTGAGGTCATGCACGTTATTGGACTTCTTCTGATATATCCACAGGATCTCGTCCATGGCAGATTTGAGGGCCGTGCGGCGCAGGGTGAGCGCAGGGAACTCCTCGCGCAGGTCGTAGCGCGCCGTAACGCCAAAGTTTTTAATGGTATAGGCAGGGGTGCCGTCCTCCCACACCGGACGGACCTTTTGGCCCTCGGTGGTGGTGCCATGGTCCAGAATGTCGCGGCACATGGCTACAAACTGTTGATCAGCCTTGCTCATTGACCCTCCTGTCAGTCGTCTATAAGCGATTTTTATTGTAGCCCAGGAGCACGCGGCCCCACAGCCCAAACATAACCCCTCATTTTCTGACATATGCCAGGAATTACTTGCGCAAATCCGCACGTTCGCTATTCTATTGTTGACATATGTCAGATTTGGAGAGTGCATGGCAGGAAGACGAGAAAAATTACGCCGCGTTGGGATCATCCCCGAATATCGCGGCTTTACCCCCGACGGCCTTGCCAGTGGAGACGCCATCGACATGACGATCGACGAACTCGAGGTGCTGCGCCTGTGCGACCTGGAAGGCCTTAACCAAGAGGCAGTCGCACAGCAGATGGGCATCGCGCGCGCCACGGTGGCGGCTATTTGCAGCCGAGCGCATCGTAAGGTGGCAAACGCGCTGGTCAACGGGCGAGCGCTCAGTATCGAGGGCGGCAATATCGCATACTCCCCCATCACCACGACAACGGCCGCATGGCCAGCAAAGGAGGTCGGCACCATGAGGGTGGCAACGACGTACGACAACGGCAACATCTTTATGCACTTTGGCCGCAGCGAACAGTTCAAGATCTACGACATCCAGGATGGCAAGGTGCTAAACGAGCAGGTCGTAGGCACCGGCGGCACCGGTCACGGCGCATTGGTGGGCCTACTTACCAACGGTGGCGTTGACACGCTCATCTGCGGCGGTATCGGCGGCGGCGCCATCAACGCGCTCACCCAGGCCGGCATCACGGTCTATGCGGGCGCCCAGGGCAGCTGCGACGCCTGCGTCGAGGCCCTCATTGCAGGCACGCTCGCTCAGACCGGCGAGGCCACCTGCGACTGCCATGGTCATGACCACGAGCACACCCATGAGCATGGCGAGTCCTGCGGCTGCCACGGCCATCACGACCACGACGGACATGAGGGCTGCAGCTGCCACTAGTAGCAAGCACCGCGGCGTCAACACGCTTCCACGTTTGCGACAACCTGTGAACGAATGGCGAAGGCCGCCTGGAACACCATCCAGGCGGCCTTCGCCATTGTCGACTCAATCAAGCCGTTACTTCTTATTGCGCATCTGCGCTTCCATCTGGCGCAGCAGCTCCATATCTGACTTGGGACCGCCCGTACCCAGGCCACCCATGCCGCCCAGACCCATAGCGTCCAGACCGGGGATATTGGGCATGCGCATCTTTTTGCCCTTCTTGCCCTTTTTGCCCTTCTTGCCGCCGGCCTGCGCCTGATTGGCCATCGTGCGCATGCGGCCCATCATCTTGTTCATCTCGCCCCACTGCTTCATAAGGCTATTGACCTCGGTGGGGGTCACGCCGGCGCCCTTGGCGATACGCGCGCGACGCTGTCCGTTGATGATAGAGGGACGCAGGCGCTCCTCCTTGGTCATCGACATGATGATGGCCTCGTTCTTGTCAAAGATGCCCTCGTCCAGGTTGCCGCCCATCTGGTTGAGCGCGCGCTGACCACCGGGAAGCATGCCCAGAATGCCCTTCATGCCGCCCATCTTCTTGACGGCCTTCATCTGGTCGAGCATGTCGTTCATGGTAAAGCCCTCGCGCAGCATACGCTCGGCAGCCTCGAGCTGCTCGACGTCGGCCGCCTCCTGGGCCTTCTCGATGATGCCGACGACATCGCCCATGCCCAAAATTCGCTTGGCCATTCGGTCGGGATAGAACGGCTCCAGCGAATCGGGCTTCTCGCCCATGCTCACGAACTTGATAGGCTTGCCGGTCACCTGGCGCACGGAAAGCGCGCCGCCACCACGGGCGTCGCCGTCGAGCTTGGAGATGATCACGCCGTCAAAGTCGGTGCGCTCGGCGAAGGTCGAGACGACGTTGACAATATCCTGGCCGGTCATGGCATCGACGACCATCAGCACCTGATCGGGCTTGACGGCCTTCTTGATGTCCACGGCCTCCTGCATCATCTGCTCGTCGATCTGCAGACGACCGGCGGTATCGACGA
>CATYHY010000079.1 GCA_958407085.1 uncultured Collinsella sp.
GAGGCGATGAGCGTGTTGGGTCCCACGACGCGCTCCATAGTCTTGAGTGCTTGGTCGAGACCGGTGGTCTTGACTGTCAGGATGACCAGATCGGCGGGCGTCGCCTCGCTGGCGCGGACGGACGTGAGATCGCAGGGCTTGCCGTTGACAGTGAGCGCATCGCCCGCGTGACGCTCAAAACGGGTGTCATCCATAACGTATTCGACGGCGTCATTGCCGAGGGCCTTGGCAATCATGCTGCCGTAGAGCAGGCCGACGCCGCCCTTGCCGATAAAAGCGACCTTGTTGATCTGCATGTGAATCATCTCCCCATGTAAAAGGCGCCCGCGTAAGGGGCGCCTGATGGATTGTATGCTGCCAGGGTGATTGGTGGGTGCGCGGGGCGGCTGTTATAAAAAAGAAACGTTTGCCTGGACGCTACGCTGCAGGGCAGACCGCAAAGACATGCGCGTGGTCATGCCCGGCTCCTTTCATCGGGCTTTTTGCTGATGTTAAAGCGGTGCCGTGACGGCCTGATTTCTGCTGCGTTACGATACGTTCTCAATTGCGATTCCGATGTGTTTCGATGACGTGACGGGTTTGTTTCGCCTTGTCAGGGCTTCGACGGGAGGGGAGGGGCCGTGCAATATCGCGTTGACCCCAAAAGCGGCAACCGTATCTCGGCGTTGGGTCTGGGCTGCATGAGGTTTCCCGGTGCGCCGGGACACCCCGATGCGAAGACAGCCGATGCCATCATTTCCCGTGCGGTGGAGCAGGGGATTAATTATCTGGACACCGCGTATCTCTATCCCGGTAACGAGGCGTGCGTGGGCGCCTCGCTTGAGCGCTTGGGGCTGCGTGACCGGGTGTTGCTGGCGACCAAGTTGCCGCATGCTTCGTGCAAGTGCGCGGAGGATTTCGATCGGTTTTTCGACGAGCAGCTGCGCCGCCTGCAGACCGACCATATCGACTATTACCTTATGCACAACATTACCTCGCCCGCCCAGTGGGAACGTGTGGTGGCGTTGGGCATTGAGGACTGGATCGCGTGTCAAAAGGCGGCGGGGCGCATTCGCCAGATTGGTTTTTCGTACCACGGCAGCGCGGTGGATTTCCTGACGATGCTTGACGCATATGACTGGGATTTTTGCCAGATACAGTACAACTATGCCGGCGAGCGTTACCAAGCGGGAACGGCAGGACTCATGGCGGCTGCGGAGCGCGGGCTCGCGGTGTTTGTGATGGAGCCGCTGCTGGGCGGGCGTTTAGCGGGCAAGCTGCCGCCACGGGCCCGCGCTGTGCTCGATAGTGCCCGTGACCCGCATTTGCTCACTCCTGCCGCCTGGGGTCTTTCGTGGGTGTGGAATCATCCTCAGGTGACGATGCTGCTTTCGGGTATGACCGATACCGCGCAGGTGGATGAGAATTCGTCACTGGCAGACCTCGCGTTGCCGAATTCGATGACTGCCAACCAGCTCGACACGATCGCGCACGTGCTGGATGAGTTTGAAAAATCGAATCGCGTGCCCTGCACGGGATGCGGCTATTGCATGCCGTGCCCTAAAGGCATCAATATCCCTGGATGTTTTGCCGCCTACAACGCAAGCTATGCGCACAGCTGGTTTACGGGGCTGTCTCAATACTTTACGGCGAGCGCGGTGCGCACAAGCGAGCCCAAGTTGGTGAGCAATTGCGTCAAATGCGGCAAATGCGCGCGGCACTGCCCGCAGCACATCGATATTCCCGAGTGTCTCGACGATGTGCGCCGACGTTTCCAGCCTGGTCCCGTGACGGCGGTGCTTAAGGCCTTCGGCAAAACGCGCTCCTCATGACCCTTTTATAACTTGCGGTGGAATAGTTCCTGTTTGCGGCAGAATAGGGGCCAAACAGGAACTATTTCACCGCAACTGAAGGGGGCTGTCGTGGGCCATCGGGATTCATGTGATGATTTGCGTGAGGTTCGTTGGGGCATTTTGGGTGCCGGACACATTTCTCATCGATTTGCATCGTCGCTCAAGAAGGTCGACGGGGCACGGCTGGTGGCTGCGACCGGTCGCACTCCTGCACATGTCGAGGAATTTTGCCGAGCGTTTTCGATCGATGCTGCGCATGGCCACGCCTCGGTCGACGATAACGGCAATGCGGCTTATGACGCGCTGATTGCCGACCCCGATGTCGACGCAATCTACTTGGCTCTTCCGCATGGCATGCATGCGCATTGGGTCTGTCGGGCACTGCGCGCGGGAAAGGCCGTGCTGTGCGAAAAGCCGGCCGTTTTGAATGAAGAAGAGGCTCTCTCGATTGCCTCCACCTCTCGCGAGCACGGCGTGCTGTTTATGGAGGCGATGAAAAATCGGTTTTGTCCGATGCGTACTCGCGTGAAGGGCTTGCTTGCGTCGGGCGAGCTCGGCCGTATCGTCTCGATTGAAAGCGTGCAAAAACTCGATTATGGTGAGCCCCCTTCGAGTTATCTGCTCGACCCGTTGCAGGGTGGCTGTCTATATGACATGGGCTGCTATGCGGTCGGGTGGTTTGAGGATCTACTTGCGGGTGCGTGCGATGTTTCGTCTCGTGTAGTTCGCTGGCGTGACGTATCGGGCGGCCGCGTGGATTGGGCCGACGAGATCCGTATGAGCGTCGGCGGCATACCCATTCATATGGCGTGCGACGGCAAAGCAGCATATGAAAGCCGCTTAACGATTGCCTGTGAGCGGGGCTCGTTGGAAATCGAGCGCCTCCATCGCCCCGAGCTCGCCCATGTGAAGTACTCCGACGGACGAATGCTCGAAATAAATGCCCCGTTTGAGGTCGATGATTTCTACGGCGAAATCCAGCATGCGACCCAGCTCATCCGGGCAGGGAAACTCGAGAGCCCCGTCATGCCCCTCGCTGCCACACAGCGCTGCGCGCGCATTATCGATGCAATCCGTCTAGCCCCCTAGGACTTGGCGCTGACGCGTAGGGGATCATGACGCCGGCGCCCGTAGCCATAGTGCTTGGCGGCCCGCATCTCTGATGCCCCTTTTATAAGTTGCGGTGGAATAGTTCCTGTTTGCGGCAGAATAGGGGCGAAATAGGAACTATTCCACCGCAACTGATGAGGGGGAGCTGGAGATGCTGACGATCGGGTGTCATCTTTCGACGACGAAGGGCTATCGGGCAATGGGGGAGACGGCGTTGTCCATTGGCGCCAATACCTTTGCGTTCTTTACGCGCAACCCGCGCGGTGGCAAGGCAAAAGAACTTGACATGGATGACGTGGCGGCTCTGCGCGAGCTTATGTCGCAAAACGACTTTGGACCGCTGGTGGCGCATGCCCCGTATACCTACAACCCCTGTTCTGCCAAAGAGCGGGCGCGCGAGTTCGCCTTGGAGGCTATGGCAGAGGACCTGCGGCGCATGGAGGCGCTGCCCGGCAACTACTACAACTTCCATCCCGGTGCGCATGTGGGGCAGGGCTCCGACGCCGGCATTCAGATGATTGTCGACGCCCTGTGTCAGGTGATGTTTGAGGGCCAGCAGACGACGGTGCTGCTCGAGACCATGTCGGGCAAGGGCACCGAGGTGGGCCGCAGCTTTGAGGAACTGGCGCTCATCATTGAGGGTGTTGCCGGCAAACGCCCCGAGCTGTCGGCCAAGCTGGGCGTTTGCCTAGACACCTGCCATGTGAGCGATGCCGGCTACGACATCATCCATGATCTGGACGGCGTACTCGACGAGTTCGACCGCGTGGTGGGTATCGATCGCTTGCATGCCGTACACATCAACGATTCGAAGAACTCTTGTGGCGCCCATAAAGATCGTCACGAGTGCATCGGCAAGGGATACCTTGGCAGTGAGGAATTTGGTGGAGGTATGCAGGTTATGCAGAATATTGTATCGAATGGCCACTTGCGTTCGCTGCCGTTTATTTTGGAGACTCCGAACGAACTTGCAGGTTATGCAGCTGAAATTAGACTATTAAGGTCATTGCAGCAGTAATGACTGTCACAAAGTAGAGTATTCCATTCACGTTATGGGTTTGTTTCAATCAGTTTTCTCATTGCAGATTCGTAATTCCGGGTGCATAATAGCCAACAGTTTTTGCAGACCTCTGAATCAAACGAGGTCACCGGAAGGAGACTGATTATGAAGCTGAAGAAGCTTGGCGCATTTGCCGCCACGGGTGCTATGGCGCTCGCCCTTGCTCTGACGGGCTGTGGTTCGTCCAACGCCACCTCTGGTTCTGATGCCGGTTCCAGCAGCTCTGACGACGCTAAGGTCGAGAAGGTCGACGGCTCCAAGGAGTACGCGCTCGTCAAGGACGGCACGCTGACCGTCGGCACCTCTGCCGAGTACGCGCCGTTTGAGTACAAGGATGACAACGGCGACTACCAGGGCTTTGACCTTGAGCTCATCAAGGCTATCGGTGACAAGCTGGGCCTGGATGTCGAGTACGTCAACAATGACTTTGACACGCTGGTTCCGGGTGTCGCTTCGGGCGCCAAGTACGACGTCTCCATCGCGGCTATCACCGACACGCCCGAGCGTGAGAAGGAAGTCACTTTCTCCGATTCCTACTACATGGACGATCAGGCTATCGTGACCAAGGTCGATAACACCGACATCACGGCCGACAACTACAGCGAGAAGCTCAACAACGCCGACGCTACCATCATCGTTCAGTCTGGCTCGACCGCCGAGTCTTTTGCCCAGGAGAACTTCCCCAAGGCCAAGATCGTCCCCTACAAGGACGCTACCGAGTGCTTCAGCGCCCTGCAGTCCGATAAGGGCGACGCCGTAGTCACCAACCGCTCCGTTGCCAGCCAGCTGACCGCCGAGCAGTTCAACACCTGCCAGACCATTAAGCAGATCAGCACCGGCGAGGAGTACGCCATCGCCATCAACCAGGGTAACACCAAGCTCAAGGAAGACATCAACCAGGCCATCAAGGACCTGACCGACGACGGTACCATTGACGCCCTCATGGCTAAGTACAACATCAAGTAAAATAGCTACTTGATTGCTCGCGGGCCCTTTCCGTTTTGGCGGAGAGGGCCTTTGCGCTTCTCTTGACGGAGAGTATTTCCGTCTCGTTTTGCCGGCAACTTCTACGATAGGAGCCACCTTGTCTCGACTGAACAAAGGGGCCGCGGAGCAGCGTTTTCCACTGCCCGCCTTGCTCCAAAAGCTAGCCTGCGCCATGGCCGTGGCGCTCGCGCTGGTGTGCGCAGGGGCATATGCGCCCACGACCGCCCAGGCGCTTGAGACCGCAAAGATTACCGCCCGACCCAACACTGGTTCGGGCAGCGCTGTGGTCGGCGGTACCGAGACGCGCATTACCTGGGAGGTCCAGGCCGATGCCGACGAGGAGCTGAGCGGTCTTTCGCTGACGTTTGTCGACGGCACGACGTTTGGTACCGATGACACGCGATTGACGATGCTCTCGGGCGAGGACCTCATGGATCGTACGCCCATGAAGCCCACGTGCAAGGCTGACGGCCAGACGCTCAAGATCGACTTTGGCGAGACGGCGCCTGCCGGCGGCTTTTTCCGTGTCGAGGTTTACGGCGTGACCTTCCCCGTCGAGGGCGGCGATGAGGCCTTTAGCGGCACCTGCACTTTGGCCGATGGCTCGACCAAGAAGATCTCCAAGATTCCGTCGGTGGAGATCAAGGGCGTGACGGCATTCGATAACTTCCTGGCCGATCTTAAGGAGCAGCCGTGGGTCGAGGCCTGGAACTCCAATATGTTCCTGCGCCTGTTCTTAAACCCAGTCATTTTGGTCCAAAGCCTGCCGATCGTCTTTAAGGGCTTCCTTATGTCGCTCTCGATCGTGCTTGTGGCGTTTCCGCTGGCAATTCCCTTTGGCTTTGCCTTGTCGCTCATGCGCATCTCCAAGTCGCGCATCCTGCGCTGCCTCGCCGGCATCTATGTGAATATCATCCGCGGTACGCCGGCGTTCCTGCAGATCTATATCGCGTTCTTCGGTCTGCCGTTGGCCGGCGTCAAGGTTGATGACTACGTGCTTGGCGTTATCGTCATGGCCATGAACTCGTCTGCGTACCTATGCGAGATCTTCCGTGCCGGTATTCAATCGATCCCCAAGGGCCAAAACGAGGCTGCGCGTTCGCTGGGCATGAACGCGTTCCAGACGCTGCTCTATGTCATGATTCCGCAGACGTTCCGTAATGTTTTGCCTACGCTGACCAGCGAGTTTATCTTGCTTTACAAGGATACGTCGCTGCTTGCCGCCGTGGGTGTGGTCGAGATCGTCATGAACGCCCGTACCATCGTGGCCACGACGGGCTCCATTACACCGTACGTGGTTGCCGCCCTGTTCTATCTGGTCATCACCCTGCCGCTCGCTCGCTTGGTGA
>CATYHY010000080.1 GCA_958407085.1 uncultured Collinsella sp.
CGGCGTCCAGATAGAATTCGTCGCTCATCTGGAAGGTGTGGCGGCCAAAGCGCTCGTAGGCTCGATCCTGGAAGGGACGGATCATGGCAATGGTCTCGCGCGCGAGCTCAGGTTTATCGCTGTATGACCAGGTAAAGCGATTCTGGTGCTTGGTAAAGCCCAGTGGCACGATGCCCAGGCTCGTGATCTGCTCGTGCTCCTCGCAAAAGCGCAGGGTCTTTTGAAGCTCCTCGCCGTCGTTCATGCCGGGGCACAGCACAATCTGCGCGTGAATCTCGATGCCGGCGGCCATGATGGCCTCGAGCACGTCCATGCCGCGCTGGGCGTTGCGGCCCATCATGCGTCGGCGGACGTCGGGACTCACGGCATGGACCGACACGTTCATGGGGCTCATATTGCGTTGGATGACATTTTGAACATCTTCGTCGGTGAGGTTCGTGAGCGTGACAAAGTTGCCCTGCAAAAAGCTCAGGCGGTAGTCGTCATCGCGAATATAGAGCGTTGAGCGGCCGCCCTTGGGCAGCATGGTCATAAAGCAGAACACGCAGGCGTTCACGCAGGTGCGCATGCCATCGAAGATGGGACCATCGAACTCAAGGCCCCAGTCCTCTCCCGGGAAGCGGTCGAGCTCGACGGGGGTGACGCTGTTGTCGCGCGGGTCAAAAACCTCGAGGTCGACGGTGTCGTCGTCGGACTCCCAGAGCCACACGATCATGTCGGTGAGTACCTCACCGTTGACCGTAAGCACGCGCATGCCCGGCTCGATACCCACATCCCACGCGGGCGATTCGGGACGCACGTTCTTTACGAGCGCGCCCTCACCCGGCTCGGGGTCGCGGCTGCGCCCGTAATCGGCCACCTCGGCGGCGTATGCGGGTACGGTCTGGTCCATGATTAGCGGCAAAGCTCCTTGATGCGCGCGACGGCGCGTTCGATGTGTTCTTGCGGGGTGGAAGCGCCGGCGGTGATACCGATGTGGCGCGTGCTGGCAAACCATGCGGCCTCGAGCTCGCTTGCCTCCTCGATATGATGCGTGTGCTCGCAGGCGTCTGCGCAGATCTGCGCCAGGCGGCGGGTGTTGCCGGAGTTTTTGCCGCCCACGACGACCATGCAGTCGCAGCGGTTGGCAAGTGCTGCAGCCGCCTGCTGTCGCTCGCTCGTAGCGGCGCAGATGGTGTTGATCACGCGCAGTTCCTGCACACGCGGCGTGATGGCAGCCACAACCTCGGCGAGGTTCTGTGCGGTCTGGGTGGTCTGCACAACGAGGCCCACCTTGCCCTTGAGCGGCAGCGCGTCCGCATCGGCGGCACAGCTTACGACCTGTGCGTCGTCGCCGGCGTGGCCCAGGATGCCCTCAACCTCGGGATGGCCCGGCTCGCCCACGACTACCACGTGATAGCCCTCGCGTACCAGGCGCTCCGCCGCCACGTGGACCTTTTTCACGTAGGGGCAGGTGGCGTCGACCACGGTAAGACCGCGATCGTGAGCCGCATCGATCACCTGCGGCACCACGCCGTGGGCGCGGATGATTACGGTGCCCGATGCCGCGTCGTCCAGGGTCTCGGCCAAGCCAATGCCAGCCTCGGCGAGCTCGCTCACCACGATGGGGTTATGGATGAGCGGACCCAGGGTATGGACCTGAGCGCTCTCCCCTGCCTGCGGCGCGGCAGCCAGCGCCATGTCGAGCGCACGCTGCACCCCGTAGCAGGTGCCGGCGTGGGCTGCGATCTCGATGGTGGGCGCGCCATCCCAGTCGGACGCAGCCGCGGTGGTGCCCATAACGTTCTCGTCCATGGCTAAAACCTGCCAGGATGCTCGGCGCACAGCTCGTCTCGCATGGCGTAGACGCGGTTCATGGCCTCGGACTCAAACCATTCCAGGCGCTCCGTGCGCTTAAGCCCAGCCGGTGCGTCGGAAAGCGAGACGGCCTTGCCGGCGCGGATCCAGCATTTCTTGGGACGCATGATCTTTTTGCCCGCGGGTGTGATGTCGGACCAGCCGCAGATGGCGAGCGGGTTCACAGGTGCCTTGCCCATCTGAGCGATGAGCGCAAAACCGCCGTGGACCTCGGGCTTGATCTCGCACGAGCGGATGCGCGTGCCCTCGGGGAAGATCAGGACGTCCTCGCCGCGCTGCAGCGCATGCTGGGCGGCGCGCAGGCACTTCATGTCGGCGGTACCACGCTCCACGGGGATGCCACCAACGCGGCTAAAGGCCCAGCGTACGATCTTGCTCTTGGCAAACTCGGACTTAAAAATGGGGCGAATGCGGCGGCCGCCAAAGAACAGCGCCGTCTCTACAGCCAAAAGCTCGGCCATCGAGGTGTGGTTGCAGATGACCACGCTGCCGCGGCCTTCCTGGCGCTCAAACAGCAGATCGGCGTCCTCTACCTTCCAGCGCCACATGAGCTTGGAGAAGGCCCAAAGGATTGCCATGACCACGAAGACGGTGCCGCGGATGAGCACGGGGAACTCGGCATAAGGGGCGTTGTAGTAATCCTCGGGCGTCTGCTTAAACAGGCGCATGGGCTACCTCCTTTGGTTGATGAGGTCCTCGATAATGTGGACGACCTCGTCTATGGTGTGTGCGGTGGAGTCGACGTGCACGGCGTCCTCGGCGGGCACGAGCGGCGCCACCTCGCGGCTGCTGTCGAGCTTGTCGCGCTGCTTGAGGGCATCGAGGGTCTCGTCGACTTCGGCCTCGAGCTGCTCGCTGGTGAGCGGCTGGGCGTCGTTTTGGTGGCGCTGCAGCACGCGGCGACGGGCGCGCTCGCGCGGGTCGGCGGTCAGGAACACCTTGACCTGCGCGTTGGGGAACACGACGGTTCCGATGTCGCGACCCTCGGCCACGATATCGCGGTCCTCTGCGGCGCGGCGCTGATGGATGAGCATGGCGGCGCGCACGCCCGGGTAGGCCGAGACCTTGGACACGTTGGCGTCGACCTGCGGGGTACGAATGGCGGCCGAAGCGTCCTGGCCGTCAATGGTCAGGCGCGTATCCTCGCCGGTGCCGTTGGTAAAGCGGATCTCGACCTGCTCAGCGAGGGCGTCGATTGCCGCCTCGTCGTCCAGATCGATGCCGCGGTCGAGCGCGGCGAAGGTGACGGCGCGATACATGGCGCCCGTGTCGAGCTTGTTAAAGCCCAGCTGGCGGGCGATCTCCTTGGCGATGGTGGACTTGCCGGAACCGGCGGGGCCGTCGATGGCGACGATCATGCAATGCTTCCTTTCGATGGGTGACGTGCTGGTATGGTTCGCGGGCGTTAGGGCGCGGCGGGTTGCCTAACCCGTGTAGCGCTCGCGGTAGGTGTTGCGCTTGGGTGCGGAGCCGTGGCTGCCGTGGTGACGCGTGCGGCTGGCGGGCGTGTCTTGGGGCTTGCCGCCGTTGCGCTTGGTGCTCGCCTGCTTGGGCGGGATGCCACCGGCCTTAAGGATCTGCACCTCGCGGTCGGTGAGCTCGCGCCACGAGCCCTTGGCCACGCCCTCGAGCTCAAGGCCGGCGAAGTTGCAGCGGTGCAAGCGGATCACTGGGTGGTGGATCTTGCCCAGCATGCGCTTGACCTGATTTTTGCGGCCCTCGCGGATGATGACCTCCACGGCGGTGGTGCCGGGCTTGACGCCTTGTGGCGCCACGGCCTCGGCCTCGCGTGCGGTGATGACGCGGCAGATCGCCGGCTGGCATAGGCCGTCGTCAAGCTCGATGCCGCGACGAAGCGGCTCAAGATCGCGGTCGGACAGCTGTCCGTCCACGAGTGCCTGGTAGGTCTTATAGACGTGCTTGCTGGGGTGCAGCAGGTCCTGCGACAGGTCGCCATCGGTGGTAAAGAGCAAGAGACCCGTGGTGTCGCGGTCCAGGCGGCCCACCGGGAACAGTCCCGGAAAGCGGTCGCGGGGGACCAGGTCGGCCACGCAAGGGCGCTCCTGCGGGTCGCTCATGGTGGTGAGGTAGCCGGTCGGCTTGTAGAGCATCAGGTACACGGCGCCCTGGTTGAGCTTGACGGGCATGCCATCGACCTCGATGTGATCGCGGTCGACATCGACCTTGGTGCCCAGTTCGGTTGCGACCTCGCCGTTGACGGTTACGCGGCCGGCGGTCATCAAGTCCTCCGAGCCGCGGCGGCTCGCCACACCCGCGCGCGCCAAAAAACGCTGCAGGCGCATGGTGTGCGGATAGACGGGCTGGGCGTCGGTTGCGGGTACTGCGTTGCCCATGGCGGGCGTCTCCCCTGTTTCGCTATTCCTCGTCATGCAAATCCTCCGAGGTCTCGTCGACGTCTAGGATTTCCAAGTCCTCGACTGCCTCAACATCTTCAACATCGGTATCGAGCAGTTCGCGCTCTTCGTCCAGGTCCTCGGCTTGCTCCTCAAGCGTGGACTGAATGCTGCGGCCGCTCAGACGCTCGCGGATAAACTGGCGCGACTGCTCGTCGGGGGCAAACTGCTCCAGATCGGGCAGGTCGCGGGTGGAGCGCAGGCCGAACTTTTCCAAGAAGGCGTTGGTCGTGCCATAGATGATGGCCTGACCGCGCTGGGGGTCGCGGCCGAGCTCGCGCACCAGACCCTTGTCCACGAGCGACGCGATGACGCCGTCGGAGTTGACGCCGCGGATGCCCTTGACCACCTCGCGCGTCACGGGCTGGTGGTATGCGATAACGGCCAGGGTTTCGAGCGCCGCCTGGGACAGCTTTTGCGTGTCCCAGCTCAGCACGTAGGCCTCGACCACATCATGGTAGGCGGGATGCGTAAACAGGCGCCAGCCGCCGGCGACCTCGCGCAGCTGAAAGCCGCGGTTGGCCTCCTCGTACTCAACCTTGAGCTCGGCGAGCAGCGACGCGCACTCGCCGGGGGCGATATCCAGTGCTCCGGCCAGCGCGGGCGCACTCACCGGGTCGCTCGACACCAGCAGCAGCGCCTCGAGGGCGCCTTTGAGGCTGTTTGCCTCCAGCGTGGAAAGGGTTGACATGGTTGCGGCTCCTATTCGGTGAGCTCGGGGCCCTCGCCGGGCACATAGGCCTCGGCGCCCTCGACGCGGTTGATGCGGATGGTTCCAAAGATCTCGTCCTGGCTCAGCGTGAGCGAGCCGCGCTTGGCGAGCTCCAGCATGGCCAGGAAAGTGACGATGAGCTGCTCAGTGGTGGCGTCGCCGTCCAGCAGCTCACGGAAGGTGCAGGTTTGGTGCGCCATGGTAAAGCGGTCGACTGAGGCTACCGTCAGGTCGAGCGGCACGCGATGCGGTGCCACGTGCTCGGCTTCCAGCAGGAAGGTCTGGCGCTTGCCGTCCAGGTCGGCGCAGATGACGGCCAGGCCGCGCAGGGTAATGCCGGCCAGGTAGTCGGGCATGAGGCCCAAGAACTCGGGGTCGGGGCCGGCCACACGCGGGTGCATGCGGCTTTCGGCCTGCATGCGCGCACCGAGGGCCGCAGCCGCGCCTTTAAACTGCTTGTAGGCAATCAGGCGCTGGATCAGGACCTCGCGCAAGGCGTCGCCGTCGAGCGCGCTGAGTTCCTCGAGGTCTTCTTCGAACTCGTCATCGTCGTCATCGACTTTGCGCGGGGCTTCCTGCGGCACCAGAGAGGCGGCCTTGATGTCCAAAAGGGTTGCCGCGACCAGCAAAAAGTCGCTCGCCACGTCCAGGTCCAGCGCCTCGATGCGCTCGGCCTCGGCAAGGTACTGTTCGGCCACCTCGCTGATAGAGATGGCGCCGATATCTACTTTTTGGCGGGTTACCAGCTGCAGCAGCAGGTCGAACGGTCCGCTGTAGACCTGCGTCGACACGCGATACGACATCTTCGACCTCCTTTGACGGCGCCTTCGCGGCGCGGTTTGGGCGCATGCTACGACCGTTTTGCACGATCGACCAGTAAGTTTACCTTAGATGCCGGCGATTGCGAAGTTGAGCAGCTGCTCAGCAAGCGGATACACGGTAACGTCGAAATAGCGGCCGATCACATCGATGCCGGTCCACATGGGCAGCAGGTATAGAACCAGGATGAGGATGGGCATAGCGTATTGCTGCAGGCGGTAGTAGTTGGCGAGCGCCTTACCTTTGAGGAACGGCACGATGATAGACGAGCCGTCAAGCGGCGGAATCGGAATGAGGTTAAAGAACGCGAGCGACAGGTTAACCACGATAAACGTGGCGCCAAAGTTCATGATTTGCGACGCTACGGCAAAGGACATGCTGGTGTAGAGGTTGCCGTAGGTCAGGTGCATGAGGATTGCGGCCAGGCACGCGAGCGCGATATTCGATGCGGGGCCTGCCGCGCTCACCAGGACCTCGTCGCGCTTGGGGTGCTTGAGGTTGTTGAGGTAGACGGG
>CATYHY010000081.1 GCA_958407085.1 uncultured Collinsella sp.
CCCCCACCGACACCAAAGAGGTTGTCGAGCTGGCCGAGAGCAAGCTGCTCAAGGTTACGGCGCGCGAGGTCAAGTCGAGCTACAAGACGTTGACCGAGTTTATGGTCGAGGCCTATAACGAGGCCGAGGAAGTGTGCCAGGCCGGTGGCCAGGCTGCGGGCGTGCCCACGGGCTTTCCGTCACTCGACCGCATGCTCATGGGTTTTCGCGAGGGCCAGCTCATCATCATCGGCGCCCGTCCTGCTGTAGGTAAGACGTCGTTCGCTCTGAACCTGGCGCTCAACGCTGCCGCTGCTGGTTATACCGTCGGCTTCTTCTCGCTGGAGATGTCGGGCAAGGAAATTGCCCAGCGTCTGATTTGCGCCTACGCCATGATCTCGATCAGTGACTTCCGCATGGGCCGCATTAGCCCCGAGCAGTGGGCCAATATCAACGAGGCCACGCAGACCTTGTCTAAGCTCGATATTCTGATTGACGATACGCCCGGCACCACAGTGACCGAGATTCGCGCCAAGAGCCGCCGTATGCTCCATAACAAGGAGAAGGCAATTATCATCCTGGACTACCTGCAGCTGGTGAGTCCTCCGCCGGGCCGTCGTTCCGAGAGCCGTACCGTCGAGGTTTCGGAGATGTCGCGTGGTCTGAAGATCATGGCCAAGGAGCTCAAGATCCCGCTCATCGCGCTGTCGCAGCTCTCGCGTCAGGTCGAATCCCGTACCGGCAAGCGCCCGCAGCTTTCCGACCTTCGTGAATCGGGCTCCATCGAGCAGGACGCCGATATCGTTATGTTCTTGGACCGCTCCGCCGACGAGGCCGAAGCCTCGCGTGACGATCGACCCGACGAGGGCGTTACGCGTATCGTCGTGGCCAAGAACCGTTCGGGCCCGATCGGCGACGTCGACCTGATGTTCCTGCCGGCATCCACCAAGTTCTATGAGCTTGATGGGGCACATGCCGAGGAGTAGGACAGGCGCCCGTTGCACGGGTATACTGGGAATGTTTTGTGCTTCTGCGTGCCGGCGTGGCGCGTAGACAGTCCATGAATGTAAGGAGTAAACATGCCGTCAACCGTTTTGGTCGGTGCCCAGTGGGGCGATGAGGGCAAGGGTAAGATTTGCGACCTGGTCGCCGGCGACTTCGATGCCGTCGTGCGCTACTCGGGCGGCAACAACGCCGGTCACACCATCGTCGTCAACGGCAAGAAGTACGGCCTGCACCAGGTGCCCTCCGGCATCATGTATTCCGACCACGTGTCGGTGATCGGTAACGGCTGCGTCGTCAACCCCAAGGTTGTCCTTGAGGAGATCGATATGTTCGAGGCCGACGGCATCACCACCAAGAACCTCAAGATTAGCGGCAACGCGCATGTCATCATGCCGTACCACATCGATCTGGATGGCGCCTTTGAGCAGAAGCTCGGCAAGAAGAACATCGGTACCACCAAGCGCGGCATCGGTCCGTGCTATCAGGACAAGATGGCTCGCATCGGCCTGCGCATGCAGGACATGCTGGACGAGGCACTGTTCCGCGACAAGCTGGAGACCGCTCTCGCCCGCGTGAACCCCGAGCTCGAGCTCATCTACAACCTGCCCACCTACACCGTGGACCAGATTTGCGACGAGTACCTGCCGATGGCCGAGCGCCTGCGTCCCTACATCACCGAGACGAGCCTGCTGCTCAACAACATGATCGACGAGGGCAAGGACCTGCTGTTTGAGGGCGCCCAGGCGACGCTGCTCGACATCGACCACGGCACCTATCCGTACGTGACGTCCTCCAACTGCACCGCCGGCGGTGCCATCACCGGATCCGGCGTCGGTATGAAGAATGTCGACCGCGTGCTGGGCGTCATGAAGGCCTATATCACCCGCGTCGGTTCGGGCCCCATGCCCACCGAGCTTTCCTATGAGTCCGAGGCCGGTCACACGCTGACCGAGGAGGGCTACGAGTACGGCGTGACCACCGGTCGCCGTCGTCGCTGCGGCTGGTTCGACGGCCCCATCGCCAACTACGCCTCGCGCGTCAACGGCCTCACCGATATCGCCATGACCAAGCTCGACGTGCTTTCGGCTTTCGACACCATCAAGGTGTGCGTGGCCTACGACGTCGATGGCGAGCGCTATACCAGCGTGCCCGAGCATCAGGTTCGCTTTGAGCACGCCAAGCCCATCTACGAGGAGCTTCCTGGCTGGAAGTGCGATATCACCGGCTGCCGCAGCTTTGAGGAGCTGCCGCAGGAGGCTCAGGACTACGTGGCGTTTATCGAGGATCTGGCACACACCCGCGTGACGTTCATTGGCGTCGGCGCTGGTCGCGAGCAGATCATCAACCGATTCTGGAAGTAATCGGGACTATTCGGTTATTGCGATATACCCCTTTGCAGCCCGGACGGGCGGCCGAGGGGTATATTTGCTTGCAAAGGGCTCGCGCGGAGCGGGCCGTTCATCCATAGAGGAGGCACCCTTGAAGGCGGACACTCAAACCATCGACATCCTGTTGTTGGGCAGCGGCGGCCGTGAGCATGCTTTGGCAGCTAAGCTCGCAGCATCACCGCGCGCCGGCAAGCTCTACATCGCGCCGGGCAACGGCGGCACTGCGAGCTGCGGCGAGAACGTTGTTCTCGACGACTGCGATCCTGCGGCCGTGGCGGCGTTTGCGCAGAGCCACGGATGCGGACTCGTGGTAATTGGCCCCGAGGCTCCGCTTGTGGCGGGCGTGGCCGACGCCGTGCGGGCGGCGGGTATTCCCTGCTTTGGCCCGGGTGCCGAGGGTGCCCAGATGGAGGGCTCCAAGCTGTTCTCCAAGCAGCTCATGGAGCGCGCCGGTATTCCGACGGCAGCCTATGGTTCGTTTACCGACGAGGCTTCGGCTCTCGCCTACGTACGCGAGCAGGGCGCCCCGCTGGTCGTGAAGGCTGACGGCCTTGCCGCCGGCAAGGGCGTTATCGTGGCGACCGAACTTGAGCAGGCCGAGGAAGCCGTGCGCGAGTGCTTTGGCGGCACCTTTGGCGATGCCGGCAACACCGTGGTCATCGAGGAGATGCTGACCGGCCCCGAGTGCTCGCTGCTGGCCTTTACCGACGGCAAGACCGTGCGCCCCATGGCTACCTCGCAGGACCACAAGCGCGCGCTTGAGGGCGACCTTGGTCCCAACACCGGCGGCATGGGCGTCTACAGCCCGGTGCCCATCGTGACTGACGAGGAGCACGCCACCATGGTGGCGGTCATGGAGCAGACCGTGGCCGAGCTCGCTGCCGAGGGTATCGACTACCGCGGCTGCCTGTACGGCGGCTTTATGCTCACCCCCGCCGGTCCCAAGGTGCTGGAGTTCAATGCCCGCTTTGGCGACCCCGAGACGCAGGTCGTGCTGCCGCGCCTTAAGAACGACCTGGTCGAGGTCATGCTGGCTTGTGCCAACTGCGAGCTCGATCAGATTGAGCTCGACTGGCGTGACGAGTGGGCCGTGGCCGTTGTCCTGACGAGCGCGGGCTACCCCGGCAGCTACGAGAAAGGAAAGGTCATCACCGGTATTGAGGATGCCGAGGCCATGGAGAACGTGACCGTGTACCATGCGGGAACTGCCGTGGTGGACGGTCAGCTCGTGACCAATGGCGGCCGCGTGCTTGCCGTGACCGCTCTGGGCGACACGTTCGAGAACGCTCGCAACCTTGCCTACGAGGCCTGCGAGAAGATTGATTTTGAGGGCAAGACCCTGCGTCACGACATCGGCCTGCGCGCGCTGCGCGGCCGCGACGCCTGGGATGCCTAAAATCCGAGAGGAATGAGACGGATGGACGAGAAGAACGAAGAGCTCGTGGACGCGCAGATCGTCGAAGAGGACAGCCGCGTGTATGGGCACGCCGAGGGCGAGCCTGGTGGCGAGGTCGCTGACGAGCCGGCGCTGGTGCTGGGCGATGACGACCCGCACGATGCCGAGCTGCACGAGAAGATTCTTTCGGAGGAGTGCGCCTGGAAGGGCAAGATCCTCGACGTCCACCGTCTTGAGGTTGAGCTGCCCAACGGTCGCCGTAGCGCCCGCGATATCGTTCGCCATCCGGGTGCGGCGGCCGTTGTGGCACTGACCGAGAGCGGCAAGATCGTACTGGTGCGTCAGTACCGCACCGCCATCGACCGCGTGACGGTCGAGATTCCCGCCGGCAAGCTCGATCCAGGCGAGGACCCGCTCGATTGCGCCAAGCGCGAGCTGCATGAGGAGACGGGCTTTAGGGCCGGTCGCATTCGCTTTTTGACGTCGATTGTCACGTCCTGCGGCTTCTGCGACGAGATCATTCACATCTACCTGGCCACCAAGCTCGAGTTCGATGCACCCAACCCCGATGATGACGAGTTTGTCAACGTGGACCTCGTGCCGCTGCACGAGCTGATCGACGCCGTGCTCGACGGCAAGATCGAAGACGCCAAGACCGTCGTAGGCGCGCTTGCCTGCGACAGCATCGCGCACCGCCTTGGGGGCACGGAGCTTTAACGAGTGGGGATAGCCCTGGGACAAGTACTACTGATTGCTTTGTCCCAGGGCCTTACGTTGCTGATATTTCTTTGAGGATCACATGCTGAAGAGGTTTCTTTCGTACTACAAGCCCCAGATGGGGCTTTTTGTTGCTGATACTGTTTGTGCTCTGGTGCTTGCCGCCATTGACCTGGCGTTCCCCATTATCCTGCGCAATTTGACCGGTGGGCTATTTACTCAGGGTCAGGCTGCCATTATGCAGGCGCTCGGCATGATCGCGGTGGGCTTGGTGCTGATGTATGCCGTCCGCTGCGCCTGCCGCTACTTTGTGAGCTATTGGGGTCACGTGATGGGTGCGCGCATGGAGTCCAAAATGCGCGAGGACCTGTTCGACCAGTATGAGCGCTTTAGCTTTGCGTACTTCGACCGCAACAGCTCCGGCGACATGATGAGCCGCGTGGTCAACGACCTGTTCGATATCTGCGAGGCGGCGCACCACGTGCCCGAGTGGATCATCATCTGCGGCATCGAGATTATCGGCTCGTTTGTGATCCTCTTTACCATCGCCCCGGTGCTGGCGCTCGCCATGGCCGTGGTGACGGCGGCGTTTGCGGTCATCATGTTTTGGCAAAACATGCGTATGCGCGAGGTCTTTAGCGACAACCGCAAAAAGATCAGCGGCATCAATGCGCAGCTGCAGGATTCGCTGGCGGGCATGCGCGTGGTCAAGAGCTTTGCCAACGAGGAGACCGAACGCTTCAAGTTCCGCGCCTCCAACAATCGCTATCTTTCGTCCAAGGAGAACATGTATCACGCCATGGGCGTCTATACCGCGACGTATGGCCTGCTCTCGGGTGTGCTCTATGTGATCGTGGTGCTGCTGGGCGGCTGGCTGGTCGCCCAGGGACAGCTACAGGCGGTCGATATGGCGACCTTTGCACTCTATATTTCGCTGTTCTGCACGCCGCTTGAGACGCTCGTCAATTCGGCCGAAACGTATCAGAAGGCTATCGCCGGCTTTAAGCGTATGGACGAGGTGCTCTCGACCGCGCCGGATATCCAGGACAAGCCGGGCGCCACTGATCTGCAGGTGACTGCCGGCGCCGTGGAGTATCACGACGTGTGCTTTAACTACGAGGACGTTGAGCTGGGCGAGGGCTATGCCGACGGACGCCCTGTTATCGACCACATGGACCTGTCCATCAAGCCCGGTCAGACCATCGCTTTGGTTGGCCCCTCGGGCGGCGGCAAATCGACGACTTGTTCGCTGTTGCCGCGCTTTTACGACGTTGCCGCCGGCTCCATTAGCATCGACGGCCAGGATGTGCGCGACGTGACGCAGCATAGTCTGCGCCGTGCCATCGGCCTGGTGCAGCAAGATGTGTACCTGTTTGATGGAACGATCGGCGAGAACATCGCCTACGGCAAGCCGGGCGCCACGGCAGAAGAGATCGCCGAAGCGGCCCGCCGCGCCAATATTGATACCTTTATCGAATCGCTTCCGCAAGGCTACGACACCGTGGTGGGCGAGCGCGGCAGCCGTCTTTCGGGTGGTCAAAAGCAGCGCGTCGCCATCGCGCGCGTTTTTCTCAAGAATCCCAAGATCCTTATTTTGGATGAGGCGACGAGTGCCCTGGATAACGAGAGCGAGGAAGCGGTGCAGGAGTCGCTCGAAGAGCTGGCACGCGGCCGTACCACGATCATCATCGCCCACCGTCTCTCGACTATTAAGCATGCTGACGAGATTGCGACCGTTGAGCATGGTCGCGTTGTGGAACGTGGCACGCACGAGGAGCTTCTCGCCCGTG
>CATYHY010000082.1 GCA_958407085.1 uncultured Collinsella sp.
GCTCGTTGAGCCTTAAGATCGCAACAATATAGATCTTGAGCGCTTGCTTGAGCTGTTCCTCGTTGGCACACTCGTTGGGGCCGTGCATCTGGCCGCCCCACGCGGGCAGCTCAAGGCCGGTCTCCTCGGGGCCAAACGATACGGCGCGGGCAAAGTTGCGCGCGTACGTGCCACCGCCCATGGCGAAGGGCTCGGCATGCTTGCCCGTAAACTCGTTATAGGTATCAATCAGCGCTTTCACGGCCGGATCGTCGGCAGAGACCGAGAACGGCACCTTGGTACGGCCCACGCGATACGTCACACCAAAGCGGCCCACGAGCGGCTCAAGCTGCTCGCGGATGGTATCGGCGCTCGTGCTATCGGGGAAGCGCACGTCGATGACCTGCTCGATGTGGCCATCCGCCACGCGGATGACGCCGGGGTTGCAGGTGAGCGGGCCAAACGCGGGGCTCGTCGCGTCGATACCCAGGCCGCGGCCATAGGCGTCCGCATGCACAAAGGCCAGAAACTTGACAAACTCGTGCTCGGCAGGCGTCAGCAGGCGCTCGCCACGGGCGCCAAACGCGTCCTCGGCCTCGCGCAGATACGCCACAATCAGGCTGACGGCGTTGATCGTCCCCTCGGGCATCGAAGCATGGCCACCGATACCGTGGGCGAAAATCTGCGCATGGCCATTCTCGAGCGCCGTGATCTCCAGGCGGTCGGCGTTCGCAATGGGCCCCGGCAGCTCATCGGCGGCAATCGCGAGCTCGCAGATAGACTGCGACGGAATGGCGTTGCTCGCCTCGGCACCGCTCCACGACACAATGCGCCCACCGTCGATCTTGGGGCTCACAAACGTCGCCCCAAACTGGCCCTTCTCGGCATTGCAAACCGGGAACTCGGCATCGGGCGTAAACAGAAAGTCGGGGTTCGCGTGGTTCTCCAGATAACGGTGAACGTCGGACATGCCCACTTCCTCATCGCAGCCCAGCAGCGCACGGAAGGTATAGCGCGGGGTAATACCGTGCTTGAGCAGATAGGCACCGGCGTAGAGCGACAGCACCGCCGGACCCTTGTCATCAATCACGCCACGGCCGAGCAGCCAGCCCTCGCGACGCTCCATCGCAAACGGGTCGGTGTTCCAGCCGGGGCCAGCGGGTACCACGTCAACATGGCAGATAGTCGCGAGCTGTTTGTCGCCGCGGCCCGGGATATCGGCGATTCCCACATAGCCCTCGTCGTCGCTCGTCTGATAGCCGAGCTTTTGCGCAATGCCGAGCGCGCAATCGAGCGCATCACGGACCGGGCGGCCAAACGGCGCACCGAGCTCCGCATTGGCAGCAACGGCCACGGACGGATAGCTCACCAGCTGTTCGATATCGGCAACGACATCTTCCCAGACCTCGTCGACATACTCGGTAACGCTCTGCTCCACCTGATTCATGGACGACCTCCTTACCAATGAGCGACGGATACGCCCGCCCCTCACATTACGTCTATTAGATAGCGAAAAGTTTAGCAAGCTCGGCCACCGAGTGCACCACCGCATCGGCGCCCGCTGCCTCGTGCTCCCCCGGCGCCGCCGCACCCGAATAAATGCCGATGCACGGCACGCTCATCGCGTGCGCGCCTTCCACGTCGTTAAAGCGATCGCCGATCATCACGGCATCGCCCGCCGTCGCGCCGAGCGCCGCCAGGGCATCGCGAACCGAATCGGCCTTGGTCTCGCGCCCCTGCGACGGATTCATGCCGACCACCGCCTCAAACTGAGAAAGCCCCAGCTCATGCACCATGTCAATGCACTTTGCTTCCATGCGAGACGTCGCGACCGCCATGCGATGCCCCTGCGCGGCAAGGCCATCGAGCAGCTCGGGGATTCCGTCGAACACGGGATACTCTTCAGGTCCCAGCTCATCAAAAAAGGCACGGTACTCGTCAGCCACCACAAGCGACTCCTCGCGGGAGAAGCCATAAAAGTCGTGAAAGCTCTTCCACAGGGGCGGCCCGATCATGCGGCGCAGGTCACCCATCTGCGCCTCCGAAAACCCGCGCGCGGCCAACGTCTTGCGCGTCGAGGTCATCACCGCCCGGCCCGTATCGGCCACCGTGCCGTCAAAATCGAACAGCACAACCGGCCGCTCGCATAGCTGTAATGCCGCCATCGGCATCCCTCTTCCCCAGTTGATGATTTCCACACCGTCACTTCAAACTGTTGACTATTCAACAATTAAACCTAGCAATGTAGAGCAACTCCACTATACTTGTCGCACTTTGCTCTAAGAAGGCGGCGCGCAAGCGCCCCAACGAAAGGTGCAATTATGTCTTTTGCCATCATAACCGACTCCACGTCGGACATCTCCCCCGCCCGCGCCCAAGAGCTCGGCATTTACGTGATTCCGCTGCATGTGATTATCGAGGGCGAGGACCTGCTCGACCAGGTGCAGATTACCGCCGAGGAATACGTCGCGCGCATGGCCGGCTCCGAGCAACTGCCGCACACCTCGCAGCCGAGCGCCGGCGAGTTCAAGGCACTCTTTGACCGCGTGCGTGCTGACGGCCACGATAGCGCGATCTTTATCTCGCTGTGCAGCGAATGGTCCGCCTGCTATTCCAACGCATGCCTGGTCGCCGAGACCCACGAGCTCGACGTGCGCTGCATCGACTCGCGCACCGGCTCGGGCGCCGAGGGCCTGCTGGTGGAGTACGCGCTCGCCATGCGCGAGGACGGCCGCAGCCTAGACGAGACCGAGGCGCGGATCCGCGCGACGCTGCCCGACGCCCATCTGCTACTGATTCCGCGCACGCTCGAGAACCTGGTCAAGAACGGCCGCGCGCCCAAGCTCGCCGGCCAGCTCACGCAGATGCTCAACATTCGCCTGGCCGTTTCGCCGGAGTGGAAATCGGGCGAGATCAAGGCAATCAAAAAGGGCCGCGGCGCCAAGCGCATCGTTGCCAACACCATGGCAGATTGCCTCGCGTTTTTGGACGAGCACCCGGGCTCAAGCGTGCGCGTGCTCACGACCGGCGCCGCCGAGGAGCAGGAACTTGTCAACGAGGCGCTCGCGGGCCAGGACTACGTAGACGCCGGCACCGGCCCCATCGGCTGCACCATCGCCACCCATGTAGGCGTCGACGCCATCGCCATCAGCTACTGCCCCCGCTACCAACCCATCCACTAGGGGCACCTTTACCTCTTGCGGTGGAATAGGGACTGTTTTTGGCTTATCAGCCGCCAATCAATCCCTATTCCACCGCAACTTGGAAATCGGCGATCAGCCCAGCGGACCCTGAAACAGCTCCTGATGAGTGCCCATTCTCACCAGCCTAATCACTGGGTTAGTCTTATGGGGAAGATAAAGAACGACCACATCGACCAAGCCATCGGATAGGTGGAAATCGATGTGGTCGTTGTAGTTTCCGCCCGGGTTTGAGAGCTCGTGGGCGCCATACTCCGCCGGAAGTGACCCATGAGCCACAAGCTCTGCAACCGCCGCTTTAAACTCACTTTTTAGCTGCGGATGCATGCGCATCGTTCGTTTGTAGTCCACCTTAAATTGAGCCTCGACTTTAATCTCGAACATCGCTATTCCTCATCGAGGAATGACATAAGCTCATCAGCGTTATTGAATGACGGGCTATCGTCCGGCAAAATCCCCAACTCATGAGCCTCGGCGATCACCATGGCACGCCTCGTCGCCTCGTTGGGCACCTCCGCCCTTCCTACAATCTCAAAAGGAATCTTTCGCTGATTTACCAGCTGCCGAACGGCAAGATTGAGATAGGAATTGAGGCTGAGGCCGACCGAATCCAAGAACTCAGTCGCCTGCTCCTTGAGCCCCTCTTCGATTCGAACCGTCGTAGGCTTAACTGTTGCTGTAGACATTTGCGACCTCCTCGCCCTCGTCTTTTACACCAGTATACCCAATATAAATGGCAATCTGATGTTAAATAACATCAGATTGCCATGCGTATTCATGTCGCGTGGGCACGATTGATCTACATCAGCCCGCTCAGGGCGATGTCGACGGCTTCGTTGAGGTCGTCGGTGATGTGCACGAGCTCGGGATCGAGCGGGCTGATCATACCGGCGTCCATCACCGGGCCGTTGAGCCAGTCGAACAGGCCCTGCCAGTACTCTGTGCCCACCAGCACGAGGGGCATGCGCTTGACCTTGTGCGTTTGCACCAGCGTGAGCACCTCGAACATCTCGTCGAGCGTGCCAAAGCCGCCGGGAAACACGATGGCGCCCGAGCTGTATTTGACGAACATGGTCTTGCGCACAAAGAAGTAACGGAAGTCCATGCCGAGGTTCACGTATTTATTGAGCCCATGCTCGTGCGGCAATTCAATGCCCAGGCCAACTGACTTGCCGTTGACACTCGCCGCTCCCCTGTTGGCCGCTTCCATGATGCCGGGGCCGCCACCGGTGATAACCGCCACGCCGCGCTGGGCAATCTTACGGCCGACCGTGCGCGCCGCCTTGTAGGCCGGGTCCGTCTTGGGCGTGCGGGCACTACCGAAGATGGTCACCGCAGGCCCTAACTCGGCAAGTGCGCCAAAGCCATCGACAAACTCGGCCTGGATGCGCAGTACGCGCCACGGATCGGCATGCAGCCAGTCGGTCGACTCCTCGGGCGCCAGCAGGTTGGCGTAGGTGTTGTCCTTAGGAATCATGGGGCCGCGCATGACCACGGGGCCGCGGCGGTACGTCTCGTCGTAGGCAGGCTCGCCCTCGACGTTCTCATTCTTAATCATGGGCACTCCTATCGAGAAAAAGAAAAGCGGGCGGGGTCGACGCCATGCGCCAAACACCCGCCCGAACATCAACTATTCGGTATGGTACCCACGATGCATCAAGTGCTTGCAAGCTATCGGTCAGCGGTCGTGCGGCCGGTGTCAGCAAATGTGACGACCGGCCGTCGCTCGCCCCTTGCCGTTGCCCGCGCTCTGCAAGCGCCCGCGCCGCTCTTAGTAGTCCACCGCCGCAGGGCTGTTCATCCAGTCGCTCACAAACGCGCCGTAGCGGCCCTCGATAATGGCCTGGCGGGCACGCTGCATAAGGTTGAGCAGGTAGTAGATGTTGTGCATCGAAAGCAGGATGCCGCCGAGCATCTCCTTCTGCGTGACCATGTGGCGAATGAGCGCGCGGCTGTAGCCGCCCGTGCACACCGGGCAGGTGCAGGTGGGGTCGATGGGGCCGTCGTCGTGCGCAAAACGCGCGTTGCGGAAGTTAAGGCGACCTTCACTGGAGAATGCCGTGCCCATGCGGCCGGTGCGCGTCGGCAGCACGCAGTCGAACATATCGATGCCCACGCCCACGCCGCGCACGAGCGTCGTCGGGTTGCCGACGCCCATCAGGTAGCGCGGCTTGTGCTTGGGCATGTACTCGCTCGCAAGCGGCGCCAGGGTCTCGAACATGGTCTCGTGGTCCTCGCCCACCGAGTAGCCGCCGATGCCGTAACCCGGGAAGTCGCCGCACTCCTCCAGATGGCGCAGCGAGCGCAGGCGCAGGTCCAGGTGCATGCCGCCCTGGACGATGCCAAAGAGTGCCTGGTCATCGCGGGTATGCGCCTTATAGCAGCGCTCGGCCCACATACTCGACAGCTCAACGGCGCGCTCAACGTAGGCGCGCGTGGCGGGATAGCCCGGGCACTGGTCGA
Source organism: uncultured Collinsella sp. (assembly GCA_958407085.1). Taxonomy (GTDB): domain Bacteria; phylum Actinomycetota; class Coriobacteriia; order Coriobacteriales; family Coriobacteriaceae; genus Collinsella. The sequence continues at coordinate 5,643 of CATYHY010000082.1, forward strand.
GCTGCATGCAGATGTCGGAGCCGAGCTTCATGGCGATTTCCATGTTGTCCTCGGGCGTCCAGAACACGTGACGGCCGTCGTAGTCGTTGACGATAAAGCGCACACCCTCGTCGGTGAGCTTGACAGCGTCGTTGTGGCTGAACACCTGGAAGCCGCCCGAGTCGGTAAGAATGGGGCCGTGCCAGTTCATGAACTTGTGCAGTCCGCCCAACTCGGCGATGGTGTCCTCGCCGGGACGCATGGACAGGTGATAGGTATTGGCAAGCACGATCTGGGCACCGAGCTGCTTGACGGTCTCGGTAGGAATGCCCTTGACGTTTGCCTTGGTGCCCACGGGCATAAAGATCGGCGTCTCGATGTCGCCGTGCGGGGTGTGCAGCACACCGGCACGCGCATGCGTTGTCGGATCCTCGGCAATCAGGTCGAATTTAAAAAGGTTCTGGTCCATAAACTGGAACTCCTTGGTTGCGGTTCATACGCAAACCATTATACGGGCAACCCGCAAACCGCACCGACTCGACAGAAACTGGTGCAAAGGGGTCATAGTCATTGGGGACGTTCTTAAACGGTTAGTCGTTGGGTGTTCCTATAGTTTTGTCAACCGTCGGGGCTACTCCCGGTAGGG
>CATYHY010000083.1 GCA_958407085.1 uncultured Collinsella sp.
ACCGTCAACATCAACCGCCTGCGCACCACGCTCGAAAAAATCGGCATCAAGGGGTATTTGACGACGCACCGCGGCCAAGGCTATTCGGTCTAGGGGCCGGCTATGTCGTTTGCCAAGTTCTTTAAAGACGCGCTGCTTCCCGTCGCCGTGTGGACGTGCGGCGTGCTGCTGAGCTGCTTTGTGCTGACGGTCGCCGGTGCACCCGTTTCTATCGTGGTCGTGGCGGTTGGCGTGTCCTTTATCTTTGGTATGCTCGGCATCGTGATCGAGTACGCGCGCCGTCGTCGTTTTCTGCGCCAGCTGGAGCGTGCGGCAGAGGAGCTCGAGAGTCCCGCATGGGTGCAGGAGATGGTGCAATGTCCGACCTATGCCGAGGGCGAGCTCGAGTACGAGGTCTTGCGCCGGGTGGGCAAGGCGGCATGCGATGAGGTGGCGGAAGGCCGGCACCAGACCGATGACTACCGCGACTATATCGAGAGCTGGGTCCACGAGGCCAAGCTGCCCCTGGCGGCGGCTCACCTGATTTTGGAAAACCTGGACAGCAGCGAAGACGACCTGTCGCGCGTGGACGATCTGGCACGCGAGCTTGCCCGCGTGGAGCGCTATATCGACCAAGCTCTGTACTATGCGCGCTCGGAAGTCGTGGAGCGCGACTACCTGATTCGCCGCTGGGATCTCAAGACCTTGGTGACGGGCGCGATTAAAGCCAACGCGCGCGAGCTTATCGCGGCGCACGTGGCTCCGGTGTGCGAGAACCTCGACTTTGAGGTCTTTACCGACGAGAAGTGGCTCGAGTTTATTCTGGGCCAGCTCATTCAGAACAGCATTAAATATGCGCGTGAGGATGGTGCGAAGATCACGTTTTCGGGCGCGTTGCTGGACGAGGGCCTGGCAAGTGAGCGCATCGAGCTTACCGTCGCGGACAACGGCTGTGGTGTGAGCGCGGCCGACCTGCCCCGCGTGTTCGAGAAGGGCTTTACCGGCGACAACGGTCGCACCACCAAGCGCGCAACGGGCATCGGCCTCTACCTGGTGGCACGTCTGTGCTCCAAGATGGGCATCGACGTCACCGCGGCATCCGAGCCCGGCGAAGGCTTCGTCGTCACGTTTGCCTTCTCGACCAACAAATTCCAATACTTTGAGTAGTCGTCGCGGTGTAACGTCCCGGAGCGTCATTCACGTTAAGACAATTATCCCAAACGGGATAATTCCATCATGATGTGCTATGATTATCCCGTTTGGGATAATCATAGGGGATTAGCATGCAAGACTGGAATGAGCGAACGATTTTTGACCCAGCTGAACTCGGTGCATATTTGCGTGAGCGCCGGAAGAAGCTCGGTTATACCCAACGCGATGTGGCTGATTTCAACCAGTGCAGTTTGCGCTTTGTGAGCGAGCTTGAGCGTGGAAAGGCGGGTGCCAATCTTCGCCAAACCCTTCAAATCGCTAACAGCTTGGGGGTCGATTTGATCCTGAGGGAGAGGGGCGACGGCTCATGGCATTAAAGGTTTATCGTGAGTATCGGGGAACGTTTGAGCTGGTCGGAGAATTTGAGAGGGCCGACCCCGTAAACGAGACGTTTGCATATGATGAGGGATATCTTGAACGCGACGATGCTGCCGCACTCTCAGCTTCTCTTCCCTTGCGACATGAGCCATATGCCAGCAATGAGTTTTCGGCCTTCTTTTCGGGCATGCTTCCCGAGGGCCCGGTTCGGCATGAGCTGTCGATGCGTTTTCAAATCCCCCAGTCAGACTATTTATCGATGCTCGAGCGTTTGGGCGATGAGTGCGTTGGTGCCTTGAGGTTTCTCGGCGATGAGAAATCGAGCTACGATCCGGGCTATCGTCCTCTGCAAGACGAGGATTTTGAGGCACTTTCTAAGGCGGAAGTGTTTGAGATTGCAAATGATATGCAGGATTCGAGGCTGTCGTTGGCGGGCGCTCAGTCTAAAACCGGTTGGTTTTTACCGCGCGGTAAAGATGCAAAAAAGGCCGGGTCGGGGGATTGGATGCTGCCGCTCGGCTCTGCCCCCTCGACTCACATAGTCAAGATTGCTTCAACTAAACATCCGGATTTGCCGTTCAACGAATTAATTTGCATGACGGCAGCGTCTGCTGCTGGGCTTGAAATTGCCCGTTCAGAAGCTTCGGATACGATTCCTGGTGCGTTCTTTTCCGAGCGTTATGACAGAATCTGGAGCAATGAGCCGCCGTCGATGAGCGGATTCGATGTGCCTCTGAGGCTGCATCAGGAGGATTTTTGCCAAGCGGTTGGCTGGCCTTCGTATATGAAATACGAGACACGTCCCGATAGCTGCTATATGGCTCTTTGCGGCCGATTGATAAGAGAGCAATCGTCTAACGTAATTGCTGATACTCAAATGTTCGCTCGTCAGGTAATGGTCGATTATGCGTTGGGGAATTGCGACTCGCATCTCAAGAACCATTCGTTTCTTTATAGTCCGAGTTGGCGGGAAAAGAGGTTGGCCCCTGCATACGATATTGTTTGCACGACGATAATGGGATACGACCATAATCTTGGGATTGATATTGGGGATCACCGGGTGATCGATGGGGTGACTCCTGAAGATTTCGAATTCATGTCTCAAGATTTGCATCTGCCACTCAAGATGATCAAGAACATCGCGGCGGAAGTGGCTGAAGAGGTGTCTGCCCAGCTTGCAGAACTTGCCTCTGCAACCGGAGATTTGGGTCGGGTCGCTCTGAAAATTCAGACGGATTCCGTTGAGAGAATGAGGGTTCTGGAGCAATTCTCAGCCTAAAGCAAAGCGGGGCCACCGTAATGGTGGTCCCGCTCTTGGAAGACTTGGGCACGTGGGCTTGCGCTCCGCGATGCGTTAGGCGTACGTTTGCTACTTCACGACCAAGATGTCGCAGTCCGTATTGCGCAGCAGGAACGTCGAAATCGAACCCAGCAGCGCATACTTGATCGAGGACAGGCCGCGGGCGCCGCAGAGCACCAGGTCGGGCTTAACCACGTCGAGCATCTCGTCCTTGAGCGTCTCGCGAATACGGCCGGCGCGAATCATGACCTCGACCTCGGGAATATCGGGATTGGCCTTGGCCTCTTCGAGCTGCTTGGCGATGGAGTTCTTAAATGCCTCCTCTAGGCCGTTGACCAGATCGACCGGATAGGAACCGGCGCTCTCGAGCGCCGTGGAATCGATAACGTGGCCGATGATTAGCTTGGCGCCGTTGTTCGCGGCGACCTTGATGGCGCGTGCGAGCACAAAATCCTGCTGCTCAGTACCGTCGAGTGAAACAAATACCTTGGTGTAGCCCTCGTTCATGGTTTCCTCCTTGGTCTATCGCACGGGCGCGGGGCTCGTGCATCGGGCGGGCGCGGGCGCGTTGGCCGCCGGACACTTTATCTTGTTGCAGTTATACCCAAGGATTTGGGTTTGACCGCTCGCAATTCTGTGAACGGGCGAGTTTTTTGGTAAGGGTAGGCGTAGACGCGCCCGAACGGTTGATAATGGGACATCGCCCGCACCGTCCGCAGAACAATATCGGCGGGTGTCTAACGAGGGGGTCCCTTTGGATATTATCGAGCTTCTAAAATCTGCCTTCATGGGCCTGGTCGAGGGCATCACCGAATGGCTGCCTGTTTCGTCGACCGGTCACATGATCTTGGTGGACGAGTTCGTCAAGATGAACGTGAGCGAGACGTTCTGGAATATGTTCCTGGTCGTGATTCAGCTCGGCGCCATTCTGGCCGTCTGTGTGCTGTTCTTCCATGAGCTCAATCCGTTCTCGCCCAGCAAGGGCAAGGAGGGCCGTCGCGACACCTGGGTGCTGTGGGGCAAGATTGTGCTCGGCTGCATTCCCGCCGCGGCGATCGGTCTGCCGCTTAACGACTGGATGGAGGAGCATTTCTACAATGCTCCCGTCGTGGCGCTGGCGCTCATTGTGTACGGCGTGCTGTTTATCGTGATCGAGAACTGGCGCGCGAGCAAGCGCGAGGAAATGGCCGTTGCCGGTTCGTTTGGCTCGCGTGCTGTGGTGTCGGGTGGACGTCCCGCCGGTGCGCACTTTGCGGCGCCCGCCGCGGCTACCGCTGAGGATGAGGACGATGACGAGAATCTGGACTTTGGCTCCATCGCCACGCTCGAGGACCTGAGCTGGAAGACTGCGCTGGGTATCGGCTGCTTCCAGGTGCTTTCGCTGGTGCCTGGTACGTCTCGTTCCGGTTCTACCATCATCGGTGGCCTGCTTTTGGGCTGCACGCGTTCGGTGGCGTCCAAGTTTACGTTCTTCCTGGCCATCCCTGTCATGTTTGGCGCGAGTGCACTCAAGCTGGTCAAATACTTCATCAAGGGCGGCACGTTCGGCGCCAACGAGGTCGCTATCTTGGGCGTGGGCTGCGTTGTGGCCTTTGTGGTTTCGCTCATCGCCATCAAGTGGCTCATGGGCTTCGTCCGCCGTCACGACTTCAAGTGCTTCGGTGTTTACCGCATCATCCTGGGCGTCGTAGTGCTCGCATACTTCTTCGTTCTGGAGCCTATGCTCGGCCTGTAACTTGGTTGACGCTGCGCGGCGGCCAGAGCGACAACTTGTCATTCAAAGAGGGCGGCATGACCAAAAGGTCTATGCCGCCCTCTTTTCATGCCAATTTGTTCGCTCTGGCCGCCGCTCGCTGCTGCTACCGTGACATCGGTGGCTCTGTGATTGGCGCAATGGGGTCAGGTTACTTTGCACCAGCTTGGTGCAGACAAATCTGACCCCATTGCGCCAAATCCGCTGGGGCGGGCCCGATGGTGGCGGACGGAGTCGTGGTGTGATTTGCGTCGGTGTCCGCGCGGCTCGGTATACTGGTACGGCTCAAACTATGGCGCTGCCCGCAGGCGCGCCGTCCGTCAGATGAGGAGTCGCCCATGACCCAGCCCCTGCCCTGGGAAAAGAACGCCGCGGTACCCGTGCCGCCCGCGCCGGAACCCGTGCCGCTCGATGCATACACCGCCCCCGCTGCGCCGGAGCCCGAGCTCGTTCCGCTCGACATCTACGACGCTCCCGCGCCGGCGCCCAAGCCCGCCAAGCCGCTCGTCGACATCGACAGCCTTAATCCCGCTCAGCGCGAGGCGGTCCTGACCACCGAGGGCCCGCTGCTGGTCCTTGCCGGCGCCGGCTCGGGCAAGACCCGCGTCTTGACCTTCCGTATCGCACATATGCTCGGCGACCTGGGCGTTAAGCCCTGGCAGATCCTTGCCATCACGTTTACCAACAAGGCCGCGGCCGAGATGCGTGAGCGTCTGGCGGCACTCATTCCCAGCGGCACCCGTGGCATGTGGGTATGCACCTTCCATGCCATGTGCGTGCGTATGCTGCGCGAGGACGCCGACCTGCTGGGATACACCGGTCAGTTCACCATCTACGATGACGATGACTCAAAGCGCATGGTGCGCGACATTATGCAGGCGCTCGGCATTGAGCAAAAGCAGTTCCCCATCAACATGATCCGCAGCAAGATCAGCTCGGCCAAAAACGCCATGATCGGCCCCGAGGACATGCTCAAATCCGCCGACAGCCCCAACGACAAAAAGGCCGCGCAGGTCTACCTGGAGCTGGAACGCCGCCTGCGTGCCGCCAACGCGATGGACTTCGACGACCTGCTCGTGCGCACGCTCGAGCTGCTGCGCACCCGCCCCGAGGTGCTCGACAAGTACCAAGAGCGCTTCCGCTACATTAGCGTCGACGAGTATCAGGACACCAACCACGTCCAGTACGAGATCGCCAACCTGCTGGCCGCCAAGTACCAAAACCTCATGGTCGTGGGCGACGACGACCAGTCCATTTATAGCTGGCGTGGCGCCGACATCACCAATATCCTGGACTTTGAGAAGGACTTTAAAGACTGCAAGACCGTCAAGCTGGAGCAGAACTATCGCTCTACGGGCCATATCCTGAGCGCCGCCAACGCCGTGGTGCGTCACAACTCGCAGCGCAAGGACAAGCGCCTGTTTACGGCCGAGGGCGATGGTGAGAAGATCCAGGCCTTCCAGGCGAGCGATGAGCGCGACGAGGGCCGCTGGATTGCCGGCGAGATCGAGAAGCTGCACGCCAAGGGCACGAGTTACGACGACATCGCCGTGTTCTACCGCACCAACGCCCAGTCGCGCATTCTCGAAGATATGTTCCTGCGCGCGGGCGTGCCCTACAAGATCGTGGGCGGCACGCGATTCTTCGACCGTGCCGAGATCCGCGACGT
>CATYHY010000084.1 GCA_958407085.1 uncultured Collinsella sp.
AGCACCGTGGTACCGCCGGTAACGGCAGAGCGGTCGCCGCCGGCCTCGCGGACCACGGGGGCGGACTCGCCGGTGATGGCGGACTCGTCAACGGAGGCAGCGCCCTCGATGACGTCGCCATCGCCGGGAATCTGCTCGCCGGCGCGTACGATCACCAGGTCGCCGCGCGTAAGCTCGGTGCCGGGAACGACGGTGAAGTGCTCCTTGTCCTCAACGGACTCGATGCGATGGGCCTCGACATCCTTCTTGGCCGCACGCAGGGAATCGGCCTGAGCCTTACCGCGGCCCTCGGCAAGCGCCTCGGCGAAGTTCGAGAACAGGTCTGTGAGCCACAGGATGACCGCGATGGCGACCACATAGTAGGTGGGCACACCCGCGTCCTGCACACCGAAGATGGAAGCGACGGCCAGGACGGAGGTCATGCCGGCGGAAAGCCACACCAGGAACATGACCGGGTTTTGAATCTGGACGCGAGGATCCAACTTGGCAAACGAGTCGCGGACCGCGCGGCCCATCATGTCTTTTTGCATAGCCATAAATCTGCGCCCTCCTTTACGCAATCATCTGGAAGAACTCGGCAACGGGGCCAAGCGCCAGGGCCGGGAAGAAGCTCAGGGCACCGATCAGCAGAACGATGAACACGAGCAGGAATACGAACATGCCGTTGGTGGTAGACAGGGTACCGGCGCTCTCGGCGACCTTACCTTTCTTGGCCAGCGAGCCGGCGATAGCCAGCGTACCGATGATGGGCATGAAGCGGGCGAACAGCATCTCGAGGCCGAGCATGACGTTGATCCAGGGAATGTTGCAGTTCATGCCTGCAAACGCCGAGCCGTTGTTGCCGCCGCATGAGGTGAAGGCATACAGCACCTCGGAGAAGCCGTGCGCGCCACCATTGTTGAGCTGGTCGGCAAGACCGGGCACCATGCAGGCGATGGCCGAGCACACCAGAATGGCAAACGGAGTTGCCAGGCACAGGACAACTGCCCAGCGCATCTCGCCCGGCTCGATCTTCTTGCCCAGGAACTCAGGCGTGCGTCCGACCATGAGGCCGGCGATGAACACTGTGAGGATGGCGAAGCCGATCATGCCGTACAGGCCGCAGCCCACGCCGCCGAAGACGACCTCGCCCAGAGCCATCTGGAGCATCTGGACAAAACCGCCCAGCGGGGTGTAGGAGTCGTGCATGGAGTTAACCGAGCCGTTGGAAGCAGCCGTCGTGAAAGCGGACCAGGTGGAAGAGGAGGCGATACCGAAGCGGCTCTCCTTGCCCTCCATGTTGCCGCCAGCCTGGCCATCGGTCATCTCGATGTTGACCGCGCCGCCATCTGCCAGCTGCGGGGTGCCCGCATGCTCGTTGAGGGCGATGATGCCGGCGAAGATCACCAGCAGGATGAACATGGCGGCAAAGATGGCCTTGCCCTGCTTGGTGTTTTTGACGCCGATACCGAAGGTGAAGCAACAGGCGGCCGGGATCAGCAGCAGGCTGGTCATCTCGATGATGTTGGTGAAGGCACTGGGGTTCTCATACGGATGAGCGGAGTTCACTCCGAAGAAGCCTCCGCCGTTGGTGCCGGACTGCTTGATGGCGACCTGAGGAGCCGCGGGACCCTGGGGCAGGAACTGCTCGGTGACCACGCGCGCGCCCTCGACAACCTTGCCGTCGACCTTGACCGTGTCGCCCTCGATCTCGGCGCCGTCGATGACGCTCCAGCCGCCGTCTGCATTAGGCTGGACAGCGACGGGCTCTACGAGCTCAGCCTTCTGAGCCGGCTGGAAGTTGGAGATGACGCCACCGGCAGCCAGGCAGATGCCGAACACGAGGTTCAGCGGGATGAGCACATACAGGACGGTGCGGGTGAGGTCGACCCAGAAGGAACCCAGACCCTGCTCCTTGACCTGACGGAAGCCGCGGATCAGCGCGAACATGACCGCGATACCGGTGCCGGCGGAAACGAAGTTCTGCACGGTGAGACCCATGAACTGCACAAGGTAGGACAGGGTGGTCTCACCGGAGTAGGACTGCCAGTTGGTGTTGGTTATGAAGGAAGCAGCCGTATTGAACGACAGGTCCCATGACACACCCGGCAGGTGCTGGGGATTGCCTGGCAAGAAGGACTGAAACGCCTGGAGTGCCACAAGAGCCACGAGGCCGATCCCCGAAAAGACCAGCACGCTCGCCAGATAGCGCCTACACCCCATCTGCTCTGCCGCGTCGATGCGAAGCAGACGATAGACGCCACGCTCCACAGGAGCAATCACAGGCGACAGGAACGTATGCTCACCATCCATGATATGGGCCATGAACCGACCGAGCGGAACGGCCAGGACGACGAGCACGGCAAAGTACAAGATGTACTGAATCGCAGCGTCCATAGTTTACGAATCACTCCTCATCAGAATGTAGATGTAATAGATAAGGAGTCCAATGCAGACGACTCCGATGATGGGAATGAGGATGTCCATTTACCGCCCCTTTCACGCGCGGTCCGATGTCTCGGACGCCTGCTCTCGCAAGCGTCTGGGGACAGTAAACGCTTCTAGGGATTAAAGAGGCGTGAGGGCCGGGGCTCACGTCCTTAAGATGCCGTAAAGATGCAGGTAGAAAGCACTATTGCGGCTGCAGTGCGCCTATACTCGACCTCGCGAGCATACAGTGGCGTCCTCACCGCGTATGCACGCATGGACAACGTTTCAGAAAGGCTACGCTATGCAGCGCGACGCATCGGACACTCGCGTCAACCCAGACCTCATCCTCAAGGCAATTGAGAAAGACGAGGCCGCCGATGACGCTCGAACCAGCCGGGGACACCTCAAGATTTTCTTTGGCTACGCTGCTGGCGCAGGCAAAACCTATGCGATGCTTCAAGCCGCCCACGCCGCCAAGCGGCGAGGTGTCGACGTCGTCGCGGGATACATCGAGCCGCACGAACGTCCGGCAACTGCCCATCTTGCACAAGGGCTTGAGAACGTGCCCTGTAAACTCATCGAGCACAACGGCATTGCGCTCAGCGAGTTCGATCTAGATACGGCTATCGAACGCGCCCCTCAGCTCATCCTTGTCGACGAGCTTGCCCATACGAATGCGCCGGGGTCTCGCCACGACAAACGCTATCAAGACGTCGAGGAACTTCTACATGCGGGAATCGACGTCTATACGACCGTGAACGTTCAGCACATCGAGAGCCTAAACGACATGGTTGCATCCATCACCGGCGTTGTCGTGAGCGAACGAATCCCCGACCGTATCTTCGATGATGCCGACCAGGTCGAGCTCGTCGACATAGAGCCCGAAGACCTACTTGAGCGCCTTCGCGCCGGCCTCGTCTACCGTCCCGCACAAGCCGACCGAGCGCAACAGCATTTTTTTACCGTCGAGAACCTCACCGCACTCCGAGAAATCGCGCTGCGCCGCTGCGCCGATCGCACCGGCCACCTCACAGATGCCGCACGCGTGCTGGGAAACCGTGACTACTACACCAGGGAGCGTATCTTAGTCTGTGTCTCCCCGGCGCCGACCAATCCCCGCATCGTCCGTGCCGCCGCACGCATGGCGAAAGCGTTTCGCAGCGAGCTCGTCGCCCTGTTCGTAGAGAGCCCGCGCACGCAAGCCATGAGCGATGATGAGCGCGCCAAGCTTGCAGCCAATATCGCCCTAGCCGAGCAGCTCGGAGCACATATGGAAACCGTCTATGGCGACGACATCGCGTTTCAGATCTCCGAGTTCGCGCGCCTGTCGGGTATTTCGAAGATCGTCATGGGGCGCACGGGCGAGCGCAGCAGCGTCCGTCAGGCCCTCTTCGGCCGCAAATCTCTCGTAGAACAGCTCATAACATTCGCCCCGAACCTCGACATTTACATCATTCCAGAACAGTCGACTCCGCCCTCCCGACCCAAAGGACGCCGCCATGCGCTCGCCCTGCAGCCGCCCAGCAGCCGAAACGTGCTTCGCACGCTGGCTCTCTCTCTTGCCGCCACGGCGATCGGCACGGCTTTCCGCCATCTGGGATTTGCCGATTCCAGCATCATATCCCTCTATATCTTCACGGCCCTGCTGACCGCCGTCACCACGACGGGGCGTATCTGCACGATCGTATCGAGCGTGCTCTCTGTAGTGCTTTACAACTTCTGCTTCGTCACGCCTCTGTTTTCGCTCGCCAGCTACGACCGAAGCTATCTGGTCACGTTCGGCATCATGTTCGCCACCGCTATGGTCGCCGGCGAGTTAACTGCGCGCATCGCCGACAACGCCCGTACATCCGCCGAGAACGCATTCAAAACGCGCGTACTCCTCGAAACGAACCAGCTCTTGCAGCAAGCCCATAGCGCGGAGGAGTGCGCCCGCGTCGCCATGAACCAACTCGTCAAACTGCTAAAACTCGACGTGGTCTTCTACCCCGCCGAACACGGCACGCTCGGCAAGGCGCTCTATGAGTCCGCTGGCACCGAAAACCGATCCGCGTCGCTGCTCACCGACTACGAGCGCGCCGTTGCAACCTGGACCTACACCAACAACAAGCGCGCGGGCGCAAGCACGCGGACCCTGCCTGAGGCGCGCTGTCTCTACCTCGCGGTTCGCACCGGCGACAAGGTATTCGGTGTCATCGGCATCGCCCTGGAGGGGCGCGAGATCGAAGCCTTCGAGCATTCGATCGTCCTATCTATCGTAGGTGAATGCGCCTTGGCGCTCGAAAGCGACCGGGCGGCGCAAGAGCGCGAAGAGGCTGCGGTCTTGGCGAAAAACGAGCAGCTGCGCGCCAACCTTTTGCGCTCCATCGGCCACGATTTGAGGACACCCCTCACGGCTATATCCGGATCTGCGGCAATCCTTCGGAAGAGCGACGAGAAGCTCAGCCTCGAACAACGCTGCGATCTTGCCGATGCCATCTACGACGACTCCCTCTGGCTTATCGATACCGTGGAAAACCTCCTCGCCATCACACGCGTCGAGGACGGCACCATTCGCCTCAACTTAACATCCGAGCTCATCGACGAGGTCATCGAGGCCGCCCTCAGCCATGTCGCCCAAGCATCGCATGGACGTGCCGTCACCATCGAGCACACTGACGACATCCTGCTGGTACGCATCGACGTCCATCTCATCATGCAGGTGCTTACGAATCTCATCATGAACGCCTTCAAATACACGCCCGAGGACTCGACTGTCACCATCAGCGCACGTCGCGAGGGTGAGTTCATCGTGGTGGACGTCGCAGACGATGGGCCGGGTGTAGCAGACTGCGACAAGCCTCATATCTTTGAGCGCTTCTTCACCTCAAGCAATACGCGGCCCGTGGATTCGCGTCGAAGCATCGGCCTTGGGCTGTCGCTCTGCCGCTCCATCGTGGAGGCGCATGGCGGCGTCATCGAAGTTCGCGACAACCACCCCCATGGGGCCGTCTTCCGTTTTACCCTGCCCGCCGAGGAGATCGAGATTCATGAATAATGCCGCTAAGCCACGCATCCTCCTGGTCGAAGATGACCTGACCGTTCAAAACCTCGTTTCGACCGCGCTTGACCTCCACGGCTATGTCGTGAGCAAGGTTTGCAACGGCCAGGCCGCCATCATGGATGCGGTGTCGCACGGCCCCAGCCTCATCATGCTCGACCTCGGCCTTCCCGACATTGACGGCATCGAGGTCATCACGAAAATCCGAAGCTGGTCGGCAGTCCCCATTATCGTCATTTCGGCGCGCACCGAAGATTCCGACAAGATTGCAGCACTTGACGCAGGGGCAGACGACTACCTCACCAAGCCCTTTTCTGTGGATGAGTTGCTCGCGCGCGTCCGTGCGAATTTGAGGCGCTCCTCGATGGCGTCGAGCGAGTCGACAGAAGCGAGCACGTTCGACAACGGTCCGCTGCATATCGACTACGCCGCGGGATACGCAACGAAAGACGGACGCGAGCTCTCGCTCACCCCAACCGAGTACAAATTGCTCGTCCTTCTGGCGAAAAACGTCGACAAGGTGCTCACCCACACCTTCATCACCCGCGAGATATGGGGCACGAGCTGGGACAGCGATCTGGCGAGCCTGCGCGTGTTCATGCGCACCCTGCGCAAGAAGATCGAGGCAGACCCCTCTCACCCCAAGATGATTCAGACGCACATGGGTGTCGGGTACCGCATGCAGCGTCTCTAGCCCGCCCAACAAAAAGTTGCGGTGGAATACGGAGTAGATAAGGCCTTTGACAGCCAAAACAGTCCGTATTTCACCGCAACTGAT
>CATYHY010000085.1 GCA_958407085.1 uncultured Collinsella sp.
TTGGCAACCATGGCCTCCAGGCGTGCCACGCGCTCGGCCAATGCCTCAATCGTTAAATCAGCCTCAGGACGCGCCAGACGCGTGCAGGCGATCTCGAGCACCAGGCGCACGTCGCTCGCGCCCCTCATCTCCAGTGCGGCATCGTCGAGCACCGTCAGCACACGGGCCAGGCGATCGGCAGGATGCTCGCCAAAGGCAGCGGCCTCGGCAGCAAGCGCCTCGGCCTGCTCGGAGCCGCCCTCAAACAGCTCGGCACGGGCACCGGCAACACAGGCAACGTACACGTCACGCACATGCGCCACCAGGTCGCGCGTCAGCTCCAGCAGGTCGTTTCCTTCCTCGACCTGCGCACGAATCAGTCCATAGAGCTCGGCAACATCGCGATCGGCAATGGCGCGGGAAAACTCGCCCAAAATCTGGTCCGAAACCTCACCTAAAAGCGAGCGGGCGTCGTCCGCATGCACAGAACCGTTGCCAAAGACGCTCAGCTGCTCCAGCGTGGACAACGCGTCGCGCATGCCGCCCTTGGCATGGCGCGCCACGATAGCCAGCGCCTCATCGTCGTAATCGAAGCCCTCCTGCTCGCACACGTATGCCAGGCGATGCTCGATATCCTCGTTGCCGATGCGATGGAAATCGAAACGCTGGCAGCGCGAGAGGATGGTCTCCAGAATCTTTTGCGGGTCGGTGGTGCACAGCACAAAGATCACGTGTGCCGGCGGCTCCTCAAGAGTCTTGAGCAGCGCGTTGAACGCCGCCGTCGTGAGCATGTGGACCTCGTCGATGATATAGATCTTGTACTTGCCGCGCACCGGGGCAAAGTTGACGGAGTTGATGATCTCCTCGCGCACGTTGTCCACGCCGGTACGGCTTGCAGCATCGAGCTCGTAGACATCGGGGTGGTTGCCCTCGGCGATGAGCTCGCACTCCTCGCAAGTGCCGTCGGGCATGCAGCCGCTTGCACCCTCGGCGCGCGCCGCCTCGGCATTGCGGCAGAGCAGCGCCTTGGCAAGAATACGCGCCATGGTGGTCTTGCCCGTGCCGCGCGGTCCGCAGAACAGGTAGGCATGGGACAGGCGCCCCTCGGTGATGGCGTGCTCGAGCGTCGAGACGATATGCTGCTGGCCCACCACAGAGTCGAAGGTGAGCGGGCGATACTTTCGGTACAACGATTCCATGGGTGCTCCCCCGGGTATACTGAGTCTTGTTGCCGCGACGGCCAAGCGGTCGCACGGCATACTGCATTCATAATAACCCGTACGGCGAGCCCGCCGCGATAGGAGTCCAAAGAGCATGGCAGACGCAGAGAGCAACCTCGTTCCCTCCGAAGCAGCCGACCAGGTCGAGGTCGCGCTCGAGACGCAGGCCGCGGCCGACGACGGCATCCTGTATCTCAACGAGTACCAGTACGAAAACGACCTGGTCACCGACTTCGCCCGTCTGGTCGCCTCGCCCAGGCGTCGCGGCTCGCTGTATGTCGCCGCGGCAATTGCCGCGCTTATCGGCATCGGCATGCTGCTGGCCGGTGGCAACTGGATCAAGTTTGGCGTCGTCCTGATCGTATTCGGCGCCTTTTTGGCCTGGTGGAGCAAGAACCTGCACCACACGCTCGCCCGCGACTTTATCGACGCCGTCGAGGCCGACGAGTCCATGGGCGGCCGCTATCGCCGCGTCGCCGCCAACGAGGACGGCCTGATGGTTTGGGGCAAGAGTGGCAAGTCGCAGTTTTTCCCGTTTGAGAAGCTCGACCACGTGCTCGACGGCGAGCGCATCTTTGTGGCCATGTTCGCCGACCAGGGCGTGACGATCCCTAAGGAAACCTTTATTCGCGGCGATGCCGAGCAGTTTGGCACCTTCCTTAAGGCGCGCATCAACAAAAAACTCCGCATCGAGACCAAACGCAAGAAGATGAAGGCTGAAAAGGCCGCCGCCGAGGCCAAGCAGGGCGACAAGCCCCAGGAGACCAAGGGCAAGCAGCGCAAGCAGAAGAAGAACAAGAAGAAGCGCTAAGGCCAAGACAGACAGGCAGCCTCGCATCCCGTTATCCTCGCCATCCGCCCGAGCGTGCTACACTAGCAGCATCTATGCCACCGCGAACGGCTCGGCTCCGCGCCCGCCGCTCGCAAACGAACTTTAAACGCACGAGGGTTGGCCATGCCGCTTTTCTCGCAACATACCGCCCGGTTCTCGCCGGACGTTCCTCTGGAGGGCACCAGCTCTCGCGAGCTGCTTAAGCGGTACCAGCCGCTCGAGACACTTGCGACCGGCGGTTTTGGCTCCATCGAGATCTGCCGCGACACGCATCTGCGCCGCCGCGTCGCCATTAAGCGCATCCCCCTTATCAACGGTGCCGGCATGCCCGCCAGCGACATCATGGATGTCCTGCGCGAGGCGCACACTGCCGCTATGCTTCAACATCCCAACATCGTGCAGGTCATCGACTTTACGCACGACACAGCCTATGCCTACCTGGTTATGGAATATGTCGATGGCATGTCGCTGGCCGAGTTTTTGCACCGCGTGGACGGCCACTCACTTACCTTTGACGAGGCCGCGGCCATTGCCGATGCCCTGGGCCAGGCGCTCACCTTCGCTCATAGTAATGGCGTACTCCACCTGGACATTAAGCCCGCCAACGTGCTCATCGACCACTCGGGCAATGTAAAGCTCACCGACTTTGGCATGGCGCGACTGTCGTCCGCCGGTGGCTTTGGCGGCTCACGCGGCGGCACCATCGGCTACATGCCGCCCGAGCAGCTCGATATCGAGACCGGCACGGTCGACGAGCGCGCCGATGTCTTTGCCCTCGCCTGTGTGATCTACGAGGGCCTGTGCGGCAGCGCTCCCTTTATGGCGGCCACGCCCGCCGACTCGCTCGACCGCATCATCGGCGGCGCCACCTATCCCAGCGAGCTGATACCACACTTTCCCCCGGGAGCCGAGGCCGCGCTCATGAGCGCGCTCTCCCCCATGCCGCAGGACCGCCCCAACAGCATCGAGGCATTTTGCGACCAGCTCCTTGCCGGTCTGGGCAGCGTGCGCGAAGGCCGTCGCAGCCTGGAGCAAATGGTTGGCGAGCTTTCGGATGACGAGCAGGAGCTCGACGGTATCGAGCCGTCGCACTACGAGGACGACGCCATCGAGGTCGACCCCGCACTTGGCTGGGCGGGCACGCGCTGGAGCCATGCGCGCGACTACACCATGCGCGCTATCTCGGCGCTAACGTGCGGCACCTTTAGCTTTTTGCTGATGCAAACGGCCGGGGTCGCGGCGCTTCCCGGCCTGGTCATTGCGGCTATCGCGATCGGAGCGGCGGCTGGCCTGGCCCCCCAGATTGGCTCGGCCATCTCGGCTGTGGGCTTTTTGGTGCTCATGGCCAACGCCACCATGCAGGCGCAGAGCATCCTGTCGATGTTGCCCGTCGCGGTGATCTTTGCCGCCGCCATGTCCGGTTGGTGGATCGCCTGGGGTCGCACCGAGGCTGCCGCGAGCGCCGCACTCACCTGTGCACTCGCGCTTGGCTGTCTGACCGGCAATACCTTCCTGGCAGCTGGGGTCGCCGCCGGCGTCGCGTCATTTTGGCTCGGCCCGGCAAGCGCCGCCGCGGCAACGGGCATGGGCGCGCTTTTTGCCCGCCTGGCGACAGTCGCGCTTTCAGCCGGAGGCGTGCTGGGGCTCGGTAACGTTGCCGCAGCGCTGGGAGACCCGCTCCTTTGGGCTGCCTTTGGGCTGGCCGCGGCAACTGCCGCAGCGTCATCCGCGCTGCTCAATGCCCATGCCAAGCGTGCCAATCAGGGCTCAAACCTTGCCGCAATCGCCGCCATCGCTGTCACCGGCATCGGCTGCGCAGCGGCGTCCTGTCTTGCACACCATATGGAAATTGCCAGCCTTGCAGCCGCGGTCATCGCCAAGGCGGCGGTTGCGGGAATCCTATCCTCTATAATCGTTGGGATATGCCTATATTTGCTCGGATACCAAAGAACCTATACGGAGAGTGATCTTTCGTGAACTTCCTGAACATCTTCGAGGACCACGTGGCCGGCATCTTCGGTGCCACCCGTGCCCCGTTCTCCTTTAAGAAGCTTGCCAAGCAGGCCGCTCGCGACATGGAGGATCAGACTCTGGTGATCAACGGCGTCAACACGGCGCCGGCACTCTATACCATCCTTATCGCCGCCGACGACGATCCCATGCTCGCCCCGTTCTACCCCGAGCTTTCGCGCGAGGTCCGCGAGTTTGTGAAGGCGCAGGCCGAAAAGCGCCGCTATGTCTTTGTCGGCGAGCCCCTCGTGCGCTTTATGATCGATCCGCAGCTGCGCGCCGGCAAGTTCTCGGTCTTTGCCGAGAACGTCGATGCCCCCACGCTCGGCCGCCTGTACGAAGAAGAGCGCGCCTATCAAAACGGCCTGGGCCAGAACAACTCCGCGGCAAGCCGTGCCGCCAGCGCCCCGCGCGCCGGCCAGCAGCAGTTTGCTGCCCCGCAGCAGCAGCGTCCCGCCGCCATGCCCCAGCAGCAGCCGACGCCTCGCGCCGCCGCTCCCGACCCGCTTGCCGTGGCAGACCCCTTCGCGCCTAGCGTCCCCGACCCCGCCGCTCCCATCCCGGTGCCGCAGACCGTCTCGCGTGACGCGCTTGCCGGCATGGGCGGAGCCGCCGCGACCGGTGCCGCCGTGGGCCTAGGCGCCGCAGCCGGCATCGCCTCCAACATGGCGAGCACTCGCGCCCCGCAGCGTCCGCTCGCCCAGCTCGTCGACGTCGTGAGCGGCGAGAGCCATAGCATCACCTCCGCACAGGTGACCATCGGTCGCGAGCGCTCAGTTTCCGACATTGCCCTGCGCGACCCCAACGTGTCGCGCCGCCACGCCCAGCTCACCTTTACGGGCTCGGATTGGTCGATCGAGGATCTCAATTCCACCAACGGCACGCTCGTCAACAACCGCCGCATTACGCGCTGCCCGCTGCGCAACGGCGATCTGCTGACGTTTGGCCTGAGTACCTTTGAATTTAGGGGATAGTCGCTTATGAACATCGATATCGTCCTTTTTGCAGGCCGCATCGTCCTGGTCGCCCTGCTCTATATCTTTCTGTTCGCCGTCATGAAGACCGGCGTGGGACTTGTGCGTGGACAGCGCCGCGACTCGGCTATCTGGACGATCGATGTGGACAAGGGTCCGCGCGGTATCCGCGGCATCCACGTAGACATGCTCGGCCCCGTCATCGTCGGTCGCTCGCCATCTTCGGACATCTGCATCAACGAACCGTTCGTTTCAGCCTCGCACGCGCGCTTTTCGCTGCAGGGCCCGGCGCTCATCATCGAGGACCTCAACTCACTTAACGGCACGCTCGTCAACGGCCGCCAACTCGTGGAGCCCGCGACGCTGCGTGAGGGCGACGAAGTCCAGATTGGCGACGTGGTCATGAAGGTGAACCGTCGATGATCGACGAGGAGAACAAGTCCGCAACTATGACCGAGGCACCGGCCGCCGCCACAGCTGCGCCGGCCCACGCCGCTCCGGCGGGCTCCGCACCCGTGGAGCCCGAGGACACCGTGTTCTCCCTGCCTCTTTCGCATGTAACGCATGATATTTCGGATCTCGCCGATAACGAGGACGAAGAGGATGCCGTAGCGGCGCCCATCGGCGCACATGCTGCGGAACAGCCCACAGCGCCCGAAGCAACCCCGGCGCCGGCTCACTTTGCAGAGCCCGTCGCCGCGGCAATCAACGAGAGCGCTGCGGTGTTTGCGGCACCCGAGCCCGCCGCGCCGGCGTTTCCCATGGCCCCGGCGTCCGAGGTTGCGCCCGCGTCTACGCCGGCGCCCGAGCCTATAGACGTCAGCCCGCAAGACGACGAGTCGACCGCCCGCGTGTCCGAGGAGCCCGACTCCCCGGACACCGGTGATTCCGAATCAAACCCCGTGACCGACACCGTCTCTCCCGGTGACACCGCCGAAATCGACGTTGCCGCCGTTGAGGCCAAGCTCAAAGACCCCGGCTCGACCATGAGCTTTGAGCCCCTGACCGAGGAGCGCATCGAGACCGACTCGACCTATGATGCCGGCACCACCACGCAACTTATGTGGGGCGCCCGCTCCGACGTTGGCTGCGTGCGCCCGCACAATGAGGATTCCTACCTGGTGCAGTCGCCGCTCTTTTGCGTATGCGACGGCATGGG
>CATYHY010000086.1 GCA_958407085.1 uncultured Collinsella sp.
TTGCGGCAAATGCGGCGATGCCCATCCAATTGCTGAACTGGCAGCTCAGATAGGCACTCGTAATGCCGAGCACGGCAAGCAGCGGGCTCAGGCGGTAGCGCGCGCACAAATAGATGACGAGCGGCAGATGCACGACGAGCGGATATACCTGGCGGGCGAAAAGCTCGCCGCCGACGGCATTGGCGATCGAAAAGGCAGCGCCGGTCACGACGCCGACCAGCACCAGTTCAAGCGCATGACGCCGGTTGATCTCGACACCGCACAGCGCCGCCGAGGCAAAGACGCCAAAGAGCAGCGTCGTGGCGTGGTGGATTGCCCAAAGGACCATTTCGACCGAGGAGACCATCAGTGTCTCCCACCCTCAAAGCGCACCGCAAAGTAGGCGTCTTGGAATCCCTGCTTGCAGCTGCGCGAAAGCGGGATGCACGCGCCCGAGCGCATGACGATGTCCGTGCGGTCAAAGTGATCGATATTGCGCAGGTTGACCTGGTAGCTGCGGTGGCATTTAAAGAAGACCGCGTTTTGCTCCAAGCGGTCCTCGACGCTGCGGAACGACTCGAGTGCCTCGATATCGCGTCCGTCGCGCAGGTGGAAGACCACGTGCTTGTTGCGCGCCTCGGCATATTCGATGTCGGACAGGCGCAGGGCGTGGTAGCCAAAGGAAGTTTTGATCACGAGCTCGTCGGTTGCCGCCGGGCGCATGCTCGAAAGCTCGTCGAGCAACTGCGCCAGGCGCTCGTAGGCCACGGGCTTGAGCAGATAATCGAAGGCGCGGACCTCGTAGGACTCCAGTGCAAACTCGGGCGATGAGGTGAGGAACACCAGGCGCACGGCGGTATCGGCCTGGCGCAGTTCGCGCGCGGTGTCCATGCCGTTGACGAGCGGCATGATCATGTCGAGCAGGATGATGTCGGCGCGCGACGCGGCATGGCGCGCCAGCGGGTCCTCGCCGCGCGTGACGAGCGCAACATCGACCGCCGTGCCCGTCTCGCTCGACCAACGGTCGATCATCCGGTGCAGTCTATCTAGAAAAGCGACGTCGTCGTCGCAGGCAATAATCTTGAGCATTCTGAGCCCCCTTAGTAGTTCGATTTTGCCACATTGGGTGCGGACCGCTCGCGGAGGCGTGTCCCATTTGCGCCCCACGTCGCGCAACTCGCGCCGAGCGGTATTGCGGTGGCGAAAGATGCCTCCTGCGCTATCGAGAGCTCGGCTATCCTCAGCTTGCCAGTTCGAAAATGGACCTGCCACATGATTGAATCTTTATTTCAACTTTACACCTAGGTTTACAGCTGTCTTGTCAGCTGTAAACCTAGGTGTCATACTAAAGCCCCAAGATTCGCCAAAAGAGAGGGGCCTTGATGGCACAGAGCGCGAACATGGATGCGTCGGAGCTTGCACGCGATATCGCGGCCGGCCTGGCATCGGCAACGACGGCAACGGAGCGCGCGGCACTGGTGCCCGCAGAGCTCGTCGAGGCCATTCAGCAACTAAAAACCCAACGTGACGCGGTGATCCTGGCGCACTATTACGTGGCGCCCGAGGTCCAAGCCGTTGCCGATTACGTCGGCGATAGCTTCTACCTGGCAAAGCTCGCCAAAAGCCTGCCGCAGCAGACCATCGTGTTGTGCGGCGTGGAGTTTATGGGCGAGAGCGCCAAGCTGCTCAATCCCACTAAGACCGTGCTGCTGCCCGAGCCGGGTGCGGACTGTCCCATGGCGCACATGGTCAAGCGCGAGACGGTCGACGCGGCGCGCGCCGACTACGGCGACGACCTGGCTGTCGTCTGCTACGTCAACTCCACGGTCGAGATCAAGAGCTGGAGCGACGTGTGCGTCACCAGCTCCAACGCCGTCAAGATCGTGTCCGAGCTGCCGCAGCAGCATATCCTGTTCATTCCCGACCAAAACCTGGGCCGCTTCGTAGCCGAGCAGGTGCCACAAAAGCACGTCATCCTCAACAACGGCTACTGCCCGCGCCATCACATCATCACCGTCGAGCAGATCGTCGACGCGACGGAGGCCCACCCCGACGCGCTCGTGCTGGCGCACCCCGAGTGCAAGGCCGACGTCCTGGCCGAGGCCGACTACATCGGCTCCACTGCCGGCATCATCAAGTATGCCGAGGAGTCGGACGCCAGCGAGTTCATCATCGTGACGGTCCGCGGCGTGCTCTACGAGCTCGAGCGCCGCTGCCAGGGCACTGGCAAGAAGTTCTACTTCCCCGCGGTGCAGCCCACCTGCGTCAACATGGATCTCATCACGCTCGAAAAGCTCGTGCGCTGCCTGGAGACGGGCGAGGGCGAGGTGCAGATCGGCGTGTCGGACGAGGCTGCCGACCAGGCCAAGCTCACGCTCGACCGTATGCTCGAGTACGCAGCGCGCTAGAACAATGTTGCATGAGGGACGGTCCCTTATGTCACATTACAAGGGAGAGGATTCCTGTGGAAACCAAGCAATACCCCGATATGGAGTGCGACGTCGTTATTGCCGGCTGCGGCGTGGCGGGTCTGTACGCGGCGCTCAACCTGCCGACGAGCACGCGCGTGATCATGCTCTCCAAGGGCGCGGTCGACGAGTGCGACTCGATGCTCGCGCAGGGCGGCATCTGCGTGCTGCCCGAGGGCACGGACTACGATGCCTTCTTTGAGGACACCATGCACGCCGGCCATTACGAGAACCGCCGCGAGAGCGTCGACATCATGATCCGCTCGAGCCGCTCGGTCATCAACGACCTGCTAGCGATGGGCGTGGATTTTGAGCGCAAGGCCGATGGCAGTCTCGACTTTACCCGCGAGGGCGCGCACAGCCGTCCGCGCATTGCCTTCCATGCCGATATCACCGGCAAGGAGATTACGACCAAGCTGCTTCAGGCTGTCCGCAAGCTGGACAACGTGCAGATTTTTGAGCACGTGGCCATGACCGACATCCTAACGGGCGAGCGTGACGGCGCCACGGTGTGCACCGGCGTCGTCGCCGTTCCCGTGGACGAGAACAGCTCGGTTCGTCCTGCCGACGAGCTGGCAAATGCCGCCGAGGGCGTGCATGCCGGCGAGCCGTTTAAGATTCATGCCCGCCACACGCTGTGGGCGACGGGCGGTATCGGAGGCGTATACGACTATTCGACCAACTACCCGCAGCTCACGGGCGATGCCTGCTACATTGCTCAGGAGCATGGCATTAAGATGGAGCACCTGGACTACGTGCAGATTCACCCCACAGGGCTGTTCTCGCCGCAGCCGGGCCGCACCTTCCTGATCAGCGAGAGCTGCCGCGGCGAGGGCGCGATTTTGCTCAACGCCGCTGGCGAGCGCTTTACCGACGAGCTTCAGCCGCGCGATGTGGTCGCCGCCGCCATTCGCGAGCAGATGAAGCAGGACGGCACCGAGCACGAGTGGCTGAGCTTTGCCCCCGTCGAGCGCGATGTGGTGACCGGGCACTTTGCCAACATTCGCGCACGTTGCCTGGAGGACGGCCGCGACATCTTGGACGAGCCCATTCCCGTTACGCCCACGCAGCACTACTTTATGGGCGGCGTGTGGGTCGACAAGGACGGCCGCACCTCGATGCCCGAGCTCTACGCCGCGGGCGAGACGGCCTGCAACGGCGTTCACGGCAAGAACCGCCTTGCATCAAACAGCCTGCTCGAGGCGCTGGTCTGGGGTCGTCGCGCCGCGTGGTATATGCGTACCGGCGAGTCACTGGCCGTGGAGCAGGCAGGCGATCCCGCGCTCGATGGCCGTCATCGCGCCCTGGGCGCCGACACCCTGGCAATCGATGATTTGGCCCGTGCCGCCGGCACGCAGGCCGTGGAGGAGTAGACCATGAATCCCATTACCATGAAGCTCGTCGTCGATGATCTGATTCTGCAG
Source organism: uncultured Collinsella sp. (assembly GCA_958407085.1). Classification (GTDB taxonomy): domain Bacteria; phylum Actinomycetota; class Coriobacteriia; order Coriobacteriales; family Coriobacteriaceae; genus Collinsella. The sequence goes on from CATYHY010000086.1 coordinate 3,872, forward strand.
GCCCTGCGCGAGGACATTACCTTTGAGGACGTGAGCACGGCGAGCGTGTGCCCCACGGCGCGTCCCGCCACGGTGGAGCTTATCGCCAAGGCCGACGGCATTATCGCCGGCCTGGACGTATTCGCCCGCACCTTTGAGCTGCTGGATCCGCAGAGCTCCGTGTTGTTCGATGTCTCGGATGGCGACGAGGTGCATGCCGGCGATCACGTGGGCCAGGTGCGCGGCGACGCGCGCGTGTTGCTTTCGGGCGAGCGCGTGGCGCTCAACTACCTGCAGCGCATGAGCGGCATCGCTACTTACACGCATCGGATGGCGGCTGCGCTCGAGGGCACCAAGACCGTGCTTGTCGACACGCGCAAGACCACACCGGGCATGCGTGTGTTTGAAAAGGCGGCAGTCGAGATCGGCGGTGGCAGCAACCACCGCTATAACCTGTCGACGGCTGTCATGCTCAAGGACAACCACATCGATGCCGCCGGTGGCGTGGCACGCGCGATCGAGATGGCGCGCGCTCATGCGTCGTTTACCACGACGGTCGAGATCGAGTGCGAGAACCTGGACATGGTGCGCGAGGCCGTGGAGGCCGGTGCCGATATCATCATGTTCGACAACATGACCCACGACGATATGGCTGCCGCGATTGAGCTTATCGCCGGCCGTGCCAAGACCGAGTGTTCGGGCAACGTGGACGCCGGCAATATCCGCGCGCTCGCCGACCTGGGCGTTGACTTTATTAGCTCGGGGGCGCTGACGCACTCTGCGCCGATTCTCGACCTCTCGCTCAAGCACCTGCGTCTGCTGGACGGTAAATAATGGACGCCCGCGAGCGTCGCCGTGCCATCATGGGCGTGCTCGAGCGAGCCAAAGACCCCGTCTCCGGTAGTGCACTTGCTCGCGAGGTGGGTGTGAGCCGCCAAATTGTCGTGCAAGACATCGCCCTGCTGCGTGCCGATGGACACGATATCGTGGCGACCAATCGCGGCTACGTGCTGCAGGAGGCCCCCAGCAGCCCCGCCGTGCCCACGCGTCTTGTTAAGGTGCGCCACAGCGTGGAGCAGGCGGGCGACGAGCTTACGAGTATCGTCGACGCGGGTGGCGCCGTGCTCAACGTGATCGTCAACCATCGTGTGTACGGCAAGATCACGGCCGACCTGGACATTCGCAACCGCCGCGATGTCGAGCGCTATCTGCGCGATATCGAGAGCGGCAAGAGCTTTCCGCTGCTAACGGTGACCAGCGGCTACCACTTCCATCGCATCGCCGCGGAGGATGAGCATGGCCTCGACGAGATCGAGGCCATGCTCAAGGAGAAGGGCTATCTGGCAGACCTGATGCCCTACGAGGATGATTTGTCCTAGCCCGACACCGTCTTTATAAGTTGCGGTGAAATAGTTCCTACAATCGGCATCTAAGCAATGAGCCAGGAACTATTCCACCGCAACTGCCCACACATGCAAAAGGAGGCCTCCGCGGCGATGCGGAAGCCTCCTTTTTTGTGCACGGTGTACTTTTGAGTGTGCAAGTGGGGGAGTTGTTACTCCTCGACGATCTCGGTGATCGCGCCAGCGGGGCAAGCGTCCTGGCAAGCGCCACAGGCGACGCAGGAATCCTCGTCAGCGACGGTAGCGACGTCCTGGAGCTCCAGAACGCCAGCGGGGCAGGAGTCGACGCAAACGCCACAAGCGATGCACTCGTCGGCATCAATTACGGGATGAGCCATGGTAGTTTCCTCTCTGTTGACCGACGCTACAGGCGATGCGCGCCGGTTTGATTCGGGCAAAAACATACCACGGGAGCGACCGTTTGCAATACCCTCTGACCGGCATCTTCATACCGTTCGCCGAGTATGCCAAGGTTTACTAAAAAACACGCAGGTGGGGCCGTTGAGCTGCGTAAATGTTAGCTAAAGGTGACTTGAAATATAGGGCGATTGAGCGTGCTTGCGGAAACCGCATCCCATTATTTTGTCGAAAAACGGGTTGCAGTTTCCGGTTAGGCCCGCTAGCGGAAAATGCGAGCCGGTATCAGCTCTCAAAACGGGATACGGTTTCCGGTTGAGCCTTCAGACGGAAACTGCGACCCGGAATCCACGCTCAAACCGGGATGAGCTTTCCGCAAGACGGCCCCCAGGCACCCCCGGACGCAAACCTCAGCCATCTCTACATAGATCTCGATAGATTTGCCGAGAACTCAAACAGTGCGTCTACCTGCGCATTTAAGAACCTAAACTCTCAGCAATAAGAAATCTTATATGAATTGACTTAGATTTTGTATATTCCGGCCCATAAGGGG
>CATYHY010000087.1 GCA_958407085.1 uncultured Collinsella sp.
AGTCGGGCAGCAGGTCGTCGCACTTCTCCATGATCAGGACGTTGGAGCTGTAGAGTGCCAGACCCTTCTCGTAATCCTTGCTGTACAGATCGAACGGCGCGCGGCCCGGCACAAACAGCAGGGCATCGTACTCGAGCGTGCCCTCGGCATGGAAGCTGATGGTGCGCGCAGGATCGTCAAAGTCGTGGAACGTGGACTTGTAGAACTCGTCGTAGTCCTTCTGCTCGACATCGGAGCTGCGCTTCTTCCAGATCGGTGTCATGGAATTGACGGTCTCGAGCTCCTGGTAGTCCTCGTACTCGGGCTTGTAATCGTCGCCGGCGTCCTCGGGCTTGGGTTTCTGGCGGCTCTTGGACACCATCATCTGAATCGGGTAGCGCACATAGTTGCTGTACTGCTGAATCAGGCTCTTGAGACCCCACTCGGTCAGGAAGCGATCGTAGGTCTCGGCCTCGCCGTCGGCATCGAGCTTCTCGTTCTCGCGCAGCGTCAGGATGACATCGGTACCGTGCTCGGCGCGCTCACCGTCCTCGATGGTGTAGCCCTCAAGACCGTCGGATTCCCACACATGGGCGACATCCTCGCCATAGGCGCGGCTGACGACCTTCACATGGCTGGCAACCATAAAGGCAGAGTAGAAGCCCACGCCAAACTGGCCGATGATGTCGACATCGGAGCCCTGCTGCTCGGCGTTCTCGGTCTTAAACTCCTCGGAGCCGGAATGGGCGATGGTGCCCAGATTGCGCTCGAGCTCCTCGGCGGTCATGCCAATGCCGTTATCCGAGATGGTAATGGTGCGGGCGTCTTTATCAAAGGAGACGCGAATGGCCAGGTCGCCCTGGTCGAGCTTGACGCTCGGGTCCTGCAAGCTCTTAAAGTTGAGCTTGTCGACGGCATCGCTCGCGTTGGAGATAAGCTCGCGCAGGAAGATTTCCTTATTGGTGTAGATGGAGTTGATCATGAGGTCGAGCAGTTTTTTGCTCTCGGTCTTAAATTGACGCATGTGCAGTCCTTTCGCGCTACCCCCGTCCGCAAAAACGGCCCGGTTGCCCGAGCCGCATCGCAGACCTGCTATGTTCAGACTTAGATTTTATAACCCAATAGCGCGCATATATACATACGGAATCGAAAAACTGTATGTCCGAGCGCTCCAATGCGTCAATTGCCAAGGAGTGTCCCCAGCTGCCGGCAGAAAAGGAACGTCCCTATCTGCCATCTACGCGCTTGGCCATCCAGACATGGGGCTGGCCCTCGTCTTCGTAATCTACCGGGGCAATTTGCGTGTAGCCCGCCTTTACATAGAGCGGCAGCACGTATTCCTGCGCATGCAGCTTAATAAGCTTGGCGCCGGCATCGCGTGCACACGAAGCACTGGTCTCCACGATCGCACTCGCCAGTCCGCGACGACGCATAGCCGGCAGCACGGCGACGCGCCCCATAATGTAGGTCTCCCCCGCCGCAACGCCTTCGTCCATGTCGCATGCCGGCAACACCGGGGCCTCTGCGTCAGCCACGCGCTCAAGCTCTTCGGGAAACACGCGCGAGCAACCGGCAAGCTCGCCGTCTACATAGAGCGTCACATGAATGCAGTTTGGATCCTCGTCGATAGCGTCGAACTCATTCTCGTAGCCCTGCTCGTCCATAAAAACGACGCGGCGCACCAACGCCGCGTCATCAAAGCATCCCGTCTTAAGTTGGATATCCATGGCTGCCCTTTCATTCAATGCGAACGTTAGGGACAGATTTTAGCGAAAATGAGCTCCGCGTACGCTAAACTTCGCGCGAGCCTTCGCCAGGCAGTCGTAATGACCCACGTTATGGGCATCGCTCGCGATGAAGCTGTACAGGTTCTGATCGAACAGGCGCTGTGCTGGCTTTTTCTCGCGACCAAAGCGACCGCCGGCAATAAAGTCCGCCGAAGCCTGCAGCTTGCAGCCCATATCGACCAGACGCTCCGCCACGCTTACATCCTTTTGAACCGCACGATAGCGCTCAGGATGAGCGATGATCACCTGGTAGCCACGGCACTGCAAATCGTAAATCGTGTTCTCGTACTCTCTAAACGCATACGCATCGGCATGCGTCGAAAGTTCGAGCAGAAACTCGTTGGTCCCATCGAAATGCAAGTGCTCCGCGGCATCGATACCAAGCTCAACGAGCTTTCGATGGTTGACCTCGAAGCCCATCTGGAGCGGAAAACCGTCAGCGTTATCACGCAGCAGCTCAAAGGCATCCCACATCTTGTCGTAATCAAAATAGGGATCACGGCAGTGAGGAGTGCAAACGATTCTGGTTACACCGGCCCGCTTGGCAGCCTCGAGCATCGCCAAGCTCTCATCGAGATCGGCGGCGCCGTCGTCTACACCCGGCAAGATATGGCAATGAATGTCACGCATAGGTCAGCCTTAATCAACTAAACGTTTGCTCGGTTGGTGAAGATGCCCTTTTTGGAAGTCCCCTGATCGTCGGAGCCCTTCTTAACCTTCTTACCGTCCTTGGTGTAGTAGGAGTAGTAGTACTCGCTGGTCTCGGTCTCGCAGTAGTTCATAACGGTACCGATGAGCTTGACCTTCTCGGACTTCTTAAGCTGACCGATGGCGTTGAGCGCCTCCTCGCGCTTGGTGAAGTCCTCGCGCACCACGAACAGCGTGCCGTCGGTCAGGCTGGCAATCTCGGCAGCATCGATGAAGGTGCCGACCGGGGGAGCGTCGAAGATGACGTACTGGAACTTAGCAGACAGTGCCTTTACCAGCTTGGCAAAGCGGTGAGAGACGATGATGTCGGCAGGATTGGGAATATGCGGCTCGGCATCAAGGAAGTAGAAGTTCTTCTGACCCGTCTCGACAATTGCCTGGTCAATGGAGATCTGCTCGGAAAGAACCGCATAGAGTCCGCCGCGCGAACGAACGCCGAGCATATCGGAAAGGGACCTGCGGCGCATGTCGGCCTCAACCAGGAGCACGGACTTGCCACTCGTGGCAATTGCCTGAGCAAGGTTAATGGAAACCGTAGACTTGCCCTCGTTGGGAATCGAGGAGGTAACGGTGATGGTGCGAATGGGGTCGTCCACGCTCGCAAAGCGGATGTTGGCCAGAAGGGTCTTGGCGGCATTCTGTACAACGAGCTTATCGGTGTTCTTTGCCTTAGCCATGCCTATTTACCACCTTTCATAGCCGGAATTCGGCCAACAACGGGAATGCCCAGGAGCTCTTCTGCCTCTTCGGCACCGCGGATGCGGGTGTTGAGCATGTCTGCCAAAACGACATAGGCAACTGCGATAAAGATGCCCGCGAGGAACGCGACAGCAACGTACAGCATACGCTTGGGGCCGCTGGGGGCTTCGGGGGTCTTAGCCTCGTCGATAACGTTGATGCTCTGGGCAGCGCCGACGTTCTGAGCGACCGTACTCACCGAGCTAGCTATGGCCTTTGCGACCTTAGCCGTCTCCTTGGCATCGGTGCCGGTAACCGAAAGCGTAATGACACGCGTGGTGGTCTCGGAGGAAACAGACACCTTGTAGTCATCCAGATCGGTGAGGCCCAGTTCATTGGCTGCGCCGCTCTTAACGCTATCGCTATCCAGCAGCGTGGCGATATCGTTGGAAAGCATCTGACTCGCCGAGAGATCGTTGTAGCTCATCTGACCGCTATCGTCGGTCTTGGCGAGAATGTACATGCTCGTCGTCGCGGTATAGGTGTTGTCCATCGCAACGAAGGACACGATGCCCATGGCGATCGCGCAGACCACCGGAAGGGTGATGACCAGCTGAAGGTGCTTCTTCAGCAGCTGGAACAGTTCGAGAAGGGTCATGCAGCTTGCCTTTCATTTCCCCAGTTCGGATTGACAAAACTGTCCGTATGTTATCGCATCTTTTTACCGAGACCAAACTCTATACATAAGAAACAGGCTCTCCTGTAAAAATGTCGGAAGCAATCGTAAAATTGCACAACAACGCCGCACCCGAAAGTCAAATGCGGCGTCTACATCAATATCTATGTTGTATCGCTATGCGAATGGCTCGTCCTGCTGTATGGGAAACGTCACCGTAATGGTGGTTCCCACGCCCAACTCGCTCGACAGATCGAGCGTGGCGTGATGATACAGGGCCGCATGCTTGACAATGGCAAGCCCCAGACCGGTTCCGCCGCGTGCCTTGGACCTACTCTTGTCCACGCGATAGAACCGCTCAAATACCTTGCCCTGTTCTTCAGGCGCGATACCGATTCCCGTGTCGGCGACCGCAAGGAACGGATGGCCTTCGTCGTTGGTGCCGCACTGCAGCGTAACCGTACCGCCGGGTCGATTGTAGCGGATGGCGTTGCTTGCCAGATTATAGATGAGCTCGTCAATCAAGCGCGACACGCCCTCGATGACCACAGGCTTGGTCTCATGACTTATCGTCACATTCGCCTGACGGGCGACCTGTTCAAGACGCTGCTCGACCGCGTAGATGGCACGCGAGAGCTCAATAGGCTCCGTGGACCCAATGGGCACCGCCTCGCCCTCAGCTGCACGCTCGGCCTCGTCCAAGTTAGACAGCGTAAGGATATCGTTGACAAGCGCTGCCAAGCGGCCCGCCTCACGATAGATGCGACCGCCAAAGTTGCGCAGGTCGCCCTCGCCCTCGACCATGCCGTTTGCGATGAGCTCGGCATAGCCCGAAATCGCCGTAAGCGGCGTCTTGAGCTCATGGGTGATATTCGCCGTGAACTCGCGGCGCATACGGTCGTTGTCCGCTAGCACCGCCATTTGGCGCTTGAGTTCCTGGCGCTGCGACTCGATACGCTCAAGCATGGGGACCATCTCGGCATAGGCGTGCTCATAGCTACGGCGTGGGTGGTCCAAATCCACCTCTTGCAACGGCGCGATGATGGCACGGGACTCGCGGCGCGCCATAAAAAACGAGAGTACCGCACCCGCTGCTGCGATAAGCAGCATCGGCGCCACCATCGACAGCAAAATCGCCGCAACGCCAGGCTGGGCCTGCGCCAAGCGGACAACCTGGCCGTTATCAAGGGCGACGGCGCGATACAGCATAATCTCGTCGAGCGTAGAGCTTGCGCGCTCCGCGGAACCCAAACCACTCTCAAAGGCCTCGATGACCTCGGGGCGATCGCCATGGTTGGGCAGTGTGGAAGGCGACGCCTCGTTGTCGTAGGCAACCGATCCATCCTTGTTAATCAGCGTGATGCGCAAGTCCTCGCGATCGAGACTACGCAAGAACGGGATGGGCTCCTGCTGTTCGTCGAGAGCGGCAGCAATGAGCTCGGTTTCCTGCGCCAGATTGGCACTCGTGGCATCCGCCAAGGTGTTTTGCACAAAGAACGCACCCAGCACCGTAAACGCCACGATAACCGCCATGGCGCAGACAAAGATCGTCACAAAAACGCGGTGCGACAGCGTATGTTTTCCCTGGGGGGCGAAGACCACGGGTTACTCCTCCGATGCGGTGGCCGCGGTGTCGTCGCCTTTGGCACCATCGCCGGCAGAAGGCTCGGCCAAGCGGTAGCCCACGCCGCGCACGGTCTCGATGGCGCTGGCATGCTCGCCCAGTTTTTGGCGAAGCGTCTGCACGTGCACGTCAACGGTGCGCGAACCGCCGTCGAAGTCCCAGCCCCACACGCTCTGCAGCAACGACTCGCGGGTAAAAACCACGCCGGGCTTGCGCATGAGGTACTCGAGCAGGTCGAACTCGCGCAGGGTGAGCTTAAGCGGCTCGCCGGCAACGGTCACCTCGCGATGGCTGGGCGAGAGCACGATGTCGCCCACGCTGAGCACATCGCTCGCCTGCTTGACCATGCCGCCGCGACGCAGCAGTGCGCGGCAGCGGCTCGCAAGCTCCATGAGCGAAAACGGCTTAGTCAGGTAATCGTCGGCACCGCCATCGAGCGCCATCACCTTGTCGAGCTCGGTATCCTTGGCGGTAAGCATCATGATGGGCACCGTCGCCGTCAGGCGATCGGCACGCAGTCGACGCATAATCGCCAAGCCATCGGTATCGGGCAGCATGATGTCGAGCAGGACGGCATCGGGTACCCGTCGCGCCACGGCAGCCTTAAACTCACCGTCGCACGAAAAGCCTTCGGCCTCAATCCCCTGCTTGCGCAGCGCATAGACCGTCAAATCCCTGATGTTGTCATCGTCCTCGA